>DMVN01000088.1 GCA_003476685.1 Acidobacteriota bacterium
TAAAAAATTATCTGTTCAACCGTTCCCTCAAGGCATTCCATCGGCTGTCAGGTTCTCCATAATAAGACCATCAGTCGGCTTTCAGAATGACCGGATCTCCGGGTTCCAGGCCCAGCACTTCGGCCGCTGGCCTCTTGAAAAGAGCTATTTCCAGCAGCCCCAGGCTGTTGATGATAAAGAACGGCCGGTCCGGGCCAGCAGAGGAATAGGCGGCGGCCATCTCTGAGACCTTTTTCTTCCCGGCCAGCAGCACCGGGTTGGCCCCGCGGTTGAGGTCGAGAAATTGAGCCACCAGTGACTGACTCAAATTGGTGATCAGGTTGCCGAATTTGTCGCGGTAAAGAATCTGACCCTGGATTTCCCGGCTCTTTAACCGGGGTTCGGACAATTCCAAAAAGCGGGGCGAAGCGGCCGGACGCCCGAGCTCTGCGGGCGGCACACCCAGGCTCAGCCAGGCCGCCACTGGAGCCATCTTGTCGCGGCCCTCAAAGCTGGTCCGACGGTCGGTGAGATAAAACCGGCTTCCGGTTAACTCCAGAATTTCTGCTTTTTCTTCTTTATAAATCAGCGACAGGACACCGTTGTCCGGAGCGATAAAATAATGCTGCCCGGCCCTGACCAGGAGAATCCGTCGCTCGCTGCCCACCCCGGGATCAACCACCACCAGAAAGATAGTTCCGCGGGGAAAAAAGCGGTAACAGGCCCAGATGATAAAGGCTGCGGCTTTGAGGTCGTAATCGGGAACCTCGTGGCTGATATCGACTATAGTACAATCAGGATTGATGGACAGGATGACTCCCTTGAGAGAGGCGACAAAGTAATCACGGTTGCCAAAATCGGTCAGCAACCCGACACAGCTCTTGCCCATTGCCTTTTATCCGGACTGAATAATCTTATTGCAGAAGGTGGAAAGGGGTCAACAGTTTTCTGGCGGAACGAGGCCGCGCTCAGAATATTATTTTCAGCATCCGCTTCCAGCGGGTCTTGAAAACAAAACGGAAAAATTTTCGGAATTTATCCTTAACCCCGTTTTTCTGGTAGGCATCCTTCTCAGCTTCGTAGGAAAAATAAATCAACCAGGGACGGCCCTTGATATAACTGGTTGGCAGGAAGCTCCAGTAGCGGCTGTCCAGACTGTTATCGCGGTTGTCACCCATGACAAAAACATGGCCGGGCGGCACCACCACCGGGCCGTAGTTGTCGCGGATGACATCGTCGTACTGGTAAAAATTACCCTTCTGAAAAATCTGGGAATCGTTGTGGACTTTATAGCGTTCTTCCAGAGGCTGGTCGTTGATGAACACCTCTTTATCTTTGATCTCGACCTTCTCTCCTTCCAGGGCAATGACCCGCTTGACAAAGTCCTTGCTCAGGTCCCGGGGCCATTTGAAAACCACGATATCTTTCCTTTCCAGTTTCTTGGAAGGCAGGATAAAGGCCTCGACCGCATTCTGGGGCCGGGCATAGATGAATTTGTTGACCAGGAGAAAATCTCCGACCAGAAGCGTGGGCTCCATCGACCCGGTGGGAATCTGGAAGGCCTGGACCACGTAGGTCATGACGAAAAACACGAAGACGGCCGTTTCGGCAATCAGCTCGAAATATTCCCGGAAAAGGCTCTTTTCCCTTTTAGTCTTTTTCCCGGGCTCTTTTTCTTTAATCTCTTCTATTTCTTTATCGAACTTTTTGCCAAGCATTACCATCGCTATCTTCCTTAATTTTTTGTTAATATACTCTAATTCAGGCTCTGGTTCAATACATATATATAAAGGAATGGCCCGGTCGCGCCCTTGACAGGATGGTTAATTAGGTTTTTACTAAAAAGATGATTATTTCCCTATTCGGCTACCATCAAGCGGGCAAAACCAGCCTGTTCGAAATCCTGAGCCAGAGAAAAAAGGCCAGCCACCCTGCCGGGGCCGAGGCCCGGACCGAAGTCCCCCGGGCTGTCTGCCAGGTGCCCGACGCCCGGCTGGACACCATCTCCTCTCTCTACCCGGACAAGAAAAAAGTCCAGGTCCATCTGGAAATAGAAGACTTTCCGGGGCTGGCTTCGGGTGATATTTCTACCAGCCAGTACCTGGGTCAGTTGCGTAAGGCAGACGGGCTGGTCCACGTGGTCCGGGGGTTTAAGGACCCGGCTATAGCCCATCCCCGGGGTAAAATCAACCCGGCTGAAGATATCCAGGCCATGACCGAGGAACTGATTCTTTCCGACCTGGTGATGGTCTGCGGCCGGCTGGAAAAACTGGAAAAAGACCTGCGGAAGATAAAAGACACTGAAGCCCAGAAAGAAAAGGAACTGCTGGAGAAGCTGAAGCCACTGCTGGAAGGAGGGGGCCTGGTCAAAGATTTTGCCCTGTCGCCCTCGGAGGAAAAAATGCTCCGGGGTTTTTGTTTTCTTTCCTTAAAACCCATTCTCCACCTGATCAACCTCGATGAACAGGACCTGGCTTACCTGGAAAATCCCGGGCTGCTTTATTCCGACCTCAAGCCCGACCTCCCGGTTCTGGCCTTCTGCGGCCGGATAGAAAAAGAATTGCTGGAGCTGGAAAACGAAGACCGGCAGCTTTTCATGAGCAGTTATGGCCTGACCGAAACCACCCCTGGCCGTTTTTTCCAGAAATTATACGAAGTGATGGAGTTGATTAATTTTTATACCATCGGCAAGGATGAAGTCCGGGCCTGGGCCATCAGAAAAAAAACCCCGGCGGTCAAAGCGGCCGGTGAAATTCATTCAGACATAGAAAAGGGCTTTATCCGGGCCGAGGTGGTGCCCTTTACCGAACTGGTCAAACATGGTTCCTGGCAGAAAGCCAAAGAAGCTGGCCTGCTAAGGCTGGAGGGCAAAGATTACCAGGTCCAGGATGGAGATGTTATCTATTTCAGGTTCGCCCCATGAACAACACTTTCAAGATTACGGCCCGGGATGCCTCCTGCCAGGCCAGGACCGGAATCCTGGAGACGGTGCACGGCCCGGTGGAAACGCCGGTCTTCATGCCGGTGGCCAGCCAGGGAACGGTTAAAGCTTTGACCCATAAAATTCTGGAGGAGCTGGACTGCCAGCTCATCCTGGTCAATTCCTACCACCTTTTCCTGCGACCCGGGGTGGATTTGATAGAAAAGATGGGTGGCCTGCACCGCTTCATCTCCTGGCCCAAGGCTATTCTGTCCGATAGCGGCGGCTTCCAGGTTTACAGTCTGTCACCCCTGGTCAAAATCAGCGAAGAAGGAGTCAGGTTTTCCTCCCACCTCGACGGCAAGAAGATTTTCCTGACGCCGGAAGAAGCGGTCCGCATTCAGGCCAGGCTGGGCACTGACATCATGATGTGCCTGGACTATTTTCCTTCTTATCCCTATTCCGAGGAACAGGTGGCTCACTCCGTGGAGCTGACCGGGCGCTGGGCCAGGCGCTGCCGGGAGGAATTCGACCACCTCCAACCCGGGACTCAGCTCTGGGGTATCACCCAGGGCGGGGTTCTCTGGCCTTACCGCGAGAAAAGCATCGAGGACATTACCGCCTGCGATTTTCATGGCTACGCTCTGGGCGGGCTGGGAATAGGAGAACCGAAATCTCAGCTTTACGAAATACTGGAAAAGTCCAACCGGCTGCTGCCCGAAGACCGTCCCCGTTACCTGATGGGCATGGGTTACATTGAGGATATACTGGAGGCGGTTGAACGAGGAGTGGATTTCTTCGATTGCGTCCTACCCACCCGCAATGCCCGGAACGGTACCCTGTTTACCAGTGAGGGCCGGATTGCCATCAAGAACCAGAAATATGCCGCTGACCCGAGGCCTCCAGACCCCAGCTGCCAGTGCTATACCTGCCAGAATTTTTCCCGGGCCTATCTTAGGCACTTATACGAGCGGAACGAGATAAGTTCGGCCATCCTGAATACCATTCACAATTTGTATTATTATCTTGACATATTTAAAAAAATAAGGCAAAGTATTCAATCTAATTCATTCCAGTCACTCAAGAAAGCAATCATAGAGAAAAATTTAAGTGAATAGGATAGAGAGATGAGTTTTTTAACCTTAGTCAGCCTGTCAGGGCAGCAGGCTACCCCCGCCGGCCAGGGCAACATGCTGGTCGGACTCCTGCCCTTCATCCTGGTTTTTGTCATCTTTTACCTGCTGATCATCATGCCCCAGAGAAAGAAACAGAAACAGCATCAACAGATGGTGGCCAACCTCAAGCCCGGCGACCGCGTCATCACCAGCGGCGGCATCTTCGGGACGGTCATGGACGTCCATCCCGACCGGATTGAGCTTAAAATTGCAGCCAATGTCAAGGTGGACATCCTGAAAAGTGCCGTAGCCATCATCCTGACCGACAAGGAAAAAACAGAGGTCAAAGAATCCAGCTGATTGTCTCCAATCAAATCCAGAAGAGAGATTAATCAAGATGAAAAAGAACTTACAATGGAAACTGGCTCTCATCGTAGCGGTTATCGGCCTGTGCCTCTTTCTTATTTATCCCCCAAAAGATAAAATCAAGCTCGGTCTGGACCTTAAAGGCGGCACCCATCTGGTCCTCCAGGTGTTAACGGAAGATGCCATCAACGTGGAAACGGACCAGCAGCTGTCACGGTTTGAAGAAGTATTCAAGAAAAACAATATCACCTACCTCGAAGCCAACAAGGAAAAGCCAGGGAGATTTTATTTTCGGGGAATTCCGGTTGACCAGGAAGGAAAAGTCCGGGACCTGATCGAACAGTACACCAGGGACTGGGACTATTCTTTCAGCGGCGACCGCCTGGTTTTCAGTCTGAAACCGGTAGCTGCCCAGTACCTGAGAGACCTGGCTGTTACCCAGACCCTCGAAACCATCAGGAACAGGGTGGACCAGTTTGGCGTGGCCGAACCCATCATCCAAAGACAGGGTTCAGACCGGATAGTAGTGGAACTACCCGGAATTGAGGACCCGGACCGGGTCAAGAACCTGATCAAAGTAACGGCTGTGCTGGAGTTCAAGCTGGTCAAAGCCGGACCGGCTCCTGACGAGGAAACCCTGCTCCGGGAATTTGGCGGTAAGGTTCCAGATGACGCTGAAGTGGTTAAATCCGACCCCAAGCGGGGAGTCCAGGGTTACTACCTGGTAAGCAAGGTGGCCACTGTCACTGGAAAAGACCTCAGAACTGTCAGGCGAGGAGTTGACGAGTGGAATAACCCCGCGGTTCACTTTACCCTGAACCCCGATGGGGCCAAGAGGTTTGAACAGGTAACCGGTCAGAATATCGGCAAGCAGCTGGCCATCATCCTGGATGGCCGACTGCAATCGGCCCCGGTGATTGAAGCCAGAATTTCTGATTCTGGCATCATCCAGGGAAGGTTCACCCCGGAAGAAGCTGATGACCTGGTGGTCATTCTCAAGGCCGGAGCTTTGCCAGCCGGAATCAAGTACCTGGAAGAAAGAACCGTCGGACCGTCTCTGGGATCGGATTCTATCCGCCAGGGCTTAATAGCCGGCCTGGTCGCCATTTTTGCTGTAATGCTGTTTATGATTTTCTACTACCGGCTGGCCGGACTGAATGCCATCACTGCTCTTATTCTCAACGAAATCATTATTTTTGGAGCCATGGGTTACTTCAAAGCCACCCTGACTCTCCCCGGCATCGCCGGTATCATCCTGGGCATCGGCATGGCCGTCGATGCCAACGTTCTGATTTTCGAGCGAATTAAAGAAGAAATAGCCATCGGCAAAAATATTTCCAGCTCCATCGCCACTGGCTTTTCCCGGGCCTTCTCCGCCATCTTTGATTCCAACCTGACCACCATTATTTCAGCAGTCTTCTTGTTTCAGTTCGGGACCGGCCCGATCAAGGGTTATGCCGTAACCCTGATCTGCAGCCTGGTGGCCAACCTGTTCACCGCGGTTTTTGTGTCCAGATTTATTTTTGATGCCTTTGTTCCTACTACTGCCAAGAGGTTGAGTATTTAAAATGCAAATCTTCAAAAAAACCCCAACCATCCAGTTCTTAAAATACAAATGGATCGCCCTGGCCGTCACCCTGATAATCGTGGTGGCCGGACTGATCAACATTCTGGCCGGAAAGGGACTGAAGCTGGGCGTGGATTTCGGAGAGGGCACCCTGATCAGGGTTAAATTCAGAGAACCGGTTTCGGTGTCCGAAATCAGAAAACTTCTGTCCGAAGTCGGCCTGGGAGACAGCGTTATTCAGGAAACCGGTAAGGAGAGCCGGGAATTCCAGATCCGGACGATGGAAAGGCGGACTACCACCCAGGAACAGGAAATTGAAAGCCATCAAATCCTGGCCGACCGGGTTATTCAAGCCCTGCAGGGAGAAGAGGACCGGCAGAAACTGGCCCAGGGATTGCTGGACCTGAATAATATCGACCGGAATTCCCTGACCAATCTGTTGCGGTCTGTTGTCCCGGATGAGGCTGAAAACCTGGCTAATAAGATCATAGATTACCGTACCCTCAACGGGATCATCAGCAGCTGGGATGACTTAAAAAAAGAACCGCTCAATCTTTCACCGGAAATCGTCAGCCAGCTTCAGGCTAGGACCTTCCTCGGCAAAATGACGGTTTTAAGCCGGGAAACGGTGGGCCCCCAGGTGGGCAAGGACCTGAGGAAGAAAGCCACCCAGGCTATTGTCTGGTCTCTCATCGGCATGCTTGCCTACATCGCTGTCCGCTTCAAAGGCGTAGAATACGGTGCGGCAGCCATTTTCACCCTAACCCAGGACGTCCTCATTACCCTGAGCATTTATTCCTTTACCAGCCGCGAAATCAATCTGCCGATAATAGCCGGGCTGCTGACCATCGTCGGTTTTTCCATCAATGATACTATAGTTATATTCGACCGCATCCGGGAACTCAGAAGGACCATGAGGAGAGAGTCTCTGGAAAATATCATGAACCTGTCCCTGAACCTTAACCTCTCCCGGACTTTGATCACATCGGGTACGGTTTTCCTGACTGTTCTTTCTCTTTATATTTTCGGTGGTCAGGTAATCAACGATTTTGCTTTTATCATGCTGATAGGCACCATTGAAGGCGTCTATTCCACCATCTTTCTCTCCTGCCCGGTGGTCCTGTTCTGGAACCAGTATTTCAAGAAGAAAAAATTGCATAAATAATTAAATTTGACTTGTAAAATAGAGAAATTTAATTTATACTTTAATCTAACCTAATCCATAGCGTGAGGTTTAACATGCCAGAAGCAAAGAGGCCTAAACAGGGAGAAGAGTTGCCTCAACTCTTCAAAGATTCCTTTTTTAGGGCCGAGTCGGGGATCAAGAGAAAAGCCATTGCCCTGCCGATCGCTATCGTCCTCCATCTTATCTTTGTAGCTGCGGTTATTGTTATCCCTCTTCTGTCAACTGACCAGCTCCCGAAAGTCGAAGTTTACAGCGCCTTCCTGGCTCCCCCGCCGCCACCGCCACCGCCACCGCCAGCCAAGAGAAAAGCTACTTCCACCAGAACCATCAAAGCTGTCCAGGCCACAACCTCAGTTGAGCCAGGCCGCCTGGTAGCCCCGGTTGACATCCCGGATCAGATTGCTCAGGAAGCAGTGTCCGACATCGGAATTGAAGGCGGCGTCGAGGGTGGAGTTGAAGGCGGCGTCATCGGCGGCGTCCTGGGTGGCGTCGTCGGAGGTGTTCTGGGCGGAGTCGTCGGAGAAGTCGAAGAACCGGTCAGAGCCATCGGCGAGATCAAGCCCCCCAAGCTCATCCACAAGGTTGATCCGGTTTATCCTGAAATTGCCCGCCAGGCTCGAGTCGAAGGTATCGTTATTCTTGAAGCCATCACCGATATCTACGGCCGGGTGCAGTCGGTCAAGGTTTTAAGGTCAGTTCCCCTGCTCGACCAGGCCGCCATCGATGCGGTCAAACAATGGGTCTACGAGCCGATGATTATCAACGGCCGTCCCCGTGGTGTTATCTTCACCGTCACGGTGACTTTTAAGCTAAAGTAAGAAAAGCTAATAATGGCTTTCGATATTTAAAAGGAGGTTTTAGTCATGCAATTCGGTTTGATTGAAATGTGGCAGGCCATGGGAGTTGTGGCAAAAACAGTTGCCATCATCCTGATTCTCCTGTCGGTTATCACCATCTATCTGTTCATTGAGCGTCAGCTGGTCTTCGCCCGCGCCAGGAAAAAATCACTGGCTGTGGCTCCCAAGCTGGCTGAACTGATGAAGAACGGACAGCTCAAAGAAGCAATGGCCCTGGCTTCCAAGAAAGAATTCAAAACCAGCCACCTGGCCAGAGTAACCGCAGCTGGCATTGAAGAATTCATGGGCGCCAAAGAGTCCAATCTGTCCATAGAGGAGCAGATTGAGTCCGCTCAGAGAGGCTGCGACAGAGCGCGTTCCCTCTTTACCCAGGAACTGAAGAGAGGCCTGAGCGTTATGGCCACCATCGCCACCTCCTCTCCCTTCATCGGATTGTTCGGAACCATCTTCGGAATCATCAACGCTTTCCGTGGAATGGCCATGACTGGTTCCGGTGGAATCGGAGCGGTGGCTGCCGGTATCGCTGAAGCCCTGGTGACCACAGCCTTCGGTATTGCCGTGGCTGTTATCGCCCTCTGGACCTTCAACTCTCTGAATACCAAGATTGAGGTCTACAACACTGAGATGGAAAATACCACCTCTCAGATTGTTGACTACTTCATGCGGACTTCCGGCAAGTAAGCTCTGGATGTTTGAAATTTATTAAGAGAGGAAAACAATGGGTTTCACAGTATCAATGAACGGCAAAGAAACCGTAAAGTCTGAACCCAATGTTGTTCCTCTTTGTGACGTTCTCCTGGTCCTTCTGATCATCTTCATGGTGGTCACACCGCTGGTTCAGAAGGGTGTCGATGTCCAGTTGCCCTCGGCTCTGAATACCACCCAGATGCCCGATAACCCTGACGTCGTTCTATCCATCAAGGCTGACGGGACCCTTTTCCTGAAAGAGCAGAGAGTGGCCCTTGACGGACTGACCATGGCCCTGGAAGAAGCCTTCCTGACGGCCGCAGAAAAGAAACTCTACATCAGGGCTGACGCCAACCTGGAATTCGGCAAGATGATCGATGTCATCGATATGATCCGTGAAGCCGGGATTGAACTCGTCGGAATAATCACAGAGAGGAAAGCGACTGAGGGTGAATAAGACCCCGTAATTTCCTTAGCCTTGCCAGGGAAAGGGGAAGGCGAAATTTCGCCTTCCCCTTTTTATTTTCTCTAAAAATTCCCGCCAGACCTCAACCGATTCCATACAGAGATATATTTTATCTTCCGCCCGGTAGGCAGCCAGCATCTCCCCTAATTCTCTATACAGTAAAAGTCGCACCGGCCGTGGATAGCGGTACTTGCCCTCGGCTGAGCGGATAAATTCCTGCTCGTACATCCGGCTCTCCGGGAAGCGTCTCCTGGCCACCGGCAACAGGGCGGAAGGAAAACGCAGGCTACCCAGGCTGACCCAGGTTATGGCCTCAACTGGAATAACTTTGAAAATCTCAACCACCAGGCGTTCATAATCAGCTCGCCAGCCCGGATAATGAAGAATCGGGTCAAAATGGAAGCCCACCCGGTAGCCATGATTGACCGCTCTGGCCGCTGTCTGCAATCTTTCTTCCAAACCGGCTGTCCCCTTTTCCTCCGTGGCAATGATCCTTTCCGGGTTCAGGGACCAGGACAGAACCACATTGTCGGCAAGCTTAATTTCCAGGAGCGACCGGATATGGTCGGATTTGCTCTTAAGCTCCAGCCAGAACCTGTCCTGTCCCCGGAAGGCCTCAACCAAGAAAATAGAGTTTTCCGTCAGTTCATCCAGGGCCAAGGAGTCGGCCAGTTCTCCCGTCCCCAGTCTGATTATCCCGCCAGGTTGGCGCTGGAAAAAACTCTCCAGCTCCTCCCGCAACTTCTCCCGGTTGACGTTTACCGTCAGCGGCTGCCAGTTCAGGTACTGCTGCAGGATACAATAACTGCAGTCAAAAGGGCAGTTGAGGTCAAGGTCTATTGTCCAGTAGCCACAGCCCACACTTCCTGGGGTGCAGGGGCAGGGACGGATAAAAGATTTTTGCTCGGTAATAAAAAGATGCTGTTTGCTTTCCCCCACCGGGTCGGGAGAAAATCGGAACTCCCTTTTAACCGGCTCCAGACTGGCTACCATCTCAACCGGAACACCGGGCAGCTTGTCCAGCAGACGGCGGGTCAGGGTGGCCTTTTCTACCTTCTGGTCCACCCAGATTTTTTTTATTCGCTTCCGGTTCATCAATCCCCTACGTAGTGCAGGAGTTCAAATATCCCGTCCCACTCCGGGCGGGCCAGTCTTTCTGAAAGGTCTTTTATTACTTCCTTTAATTGCCGGGTGCTATCGACTTCCAGGGCAACTTTCAGCGATGGTTTTTCCAGGGTACGGTCGAAGTCCAGGGATATTTCGGGTGGAAGTTCCAGTTTCTTTATCCGGTCAGAAATGGCCTCATTCAGTCGCCAGACCGTCGGCGAGCTGAGCTTTCTTAAGACTGATATCAGCATTCCGGCTGCCTCAATCTTTC
>DMVN01000034.1 GCA_003476685.1 Acidobacteriota bacterium
CTTCTCTTCCGGCTTTGAGTTTTCTCCGGCCGGACGGGTACGGGGCCGGATAAGGATTGGTTATAAGCAATTTGATACCCGGGAAGAAGGATTGCCCGATTTCCAGGGCCTGGTGGGAGATACCGCGGTCAGCTGGACTGTCTTTCGGCCACTGGTCCTGCGGGGTTCCTACCGGCGGGATGTCAATTTTTCGGTCTGGTCGCGTAATCCCTATTATGTGGGCAATTCCTGGTCGGCCGGCAGTTCACTCTACCTTTTCAGAAAAAGAATCCGGCTTGATTATACCTACAGCCAGCTCCGGAATGATTATCCTCTGGGTGAAGATCCCGGTTCAGACCCCCGGCAGGATAACTATACTTTAAATTCGCTGGCCTTGTATATTAGAATAAAAAGGACTGTCGGCCTGGGCCTGACAGCCGGACTCTGGACCAGACAGGTCAATGTCCTGAACTGGGATGCCGAGAGGAAGTTTATCGGGTTTAATTTAACCTATGAATTTTAGTTAGGGAATTGGAGCCCAGGCTCCGATAAAGGTAGACAAGATGAAAAGAACAGGTGGATTTCTCCTGAAGGTAGTTTTAAGTTTATTGCTGCTGGCCCGGCTGGCTCCAGCTGGCTTCAGCCAGCCCCAGGTGCTGACCTCCGAACCACAGGAAACCCAGACCGCAGCCCGGGAGTATTTCATAAGGGAATATATCATCGGTCCGCGGGACCTGCTGGAGATAAAAGTATTTGAACTGCCGGAATTTGACCACACGGTCCGGGTGTCGGAAGACGGCTCTATTACCCTCCCCCTGCTGGGAAATGTTCAAGTTGGGGGCCTGACCAAGGAAAAGGTCGAACAAAAAATTGCCGACCTGCTGGATAAGTACGTTAAGAAAGCTCAGGTTTCAGTCTTCATCAAAGAATACCAGAGTTCCAGGGTGGCCATAATCGGAGCGGTAGAGAAACCCGGGATGTACGAACTGGTTGGCCGCCAGACGCTGCTCCAGATGGTTTCCCAGGCCGGCGGCTTCAAGGAGAATGCCGCCAACGAAATCTATATCTTAAGAGAGGGGCAGGACGGCAACACCGCTTCTATCAGCATTGACCTGGAGGACCTGCTGCTCAACGGCAATCAACGCCTGAACATCCCGCTCCAGCCCAACGACGTGATTAACGTTCCGGTGGACAAGCTAATTACCATCTATGTTTTCGGCCAGGTGCGCAACCCCGGGGCCCTTCAGGTCAAGATGTCCAAGAAAATCACCCTGCTTCAGGCTATCGCCCAGGCCGGGGGTTTAAGCGAGAATGCTTCCAAGAGGGGAGTTATCGTCAAGAGAAAAGATAAAACCGGCAAGGAAACCAACCTCCGGGTGAACCTGAACGATGTCATTAAGGGAAAGCGCAAGGACATCCCACTCCGGGAGGGAGATGTGGTCATTGTTAAAGAAAGCATATTCTGATGAACATAAGTGGTGAGGTCTGAGATGAGCGAAAATTATGTTGATCCCCAGAGTCTGGAGACGGCCGAAATTGACCTGAGAAAATACATTGATATCTTCTATCGGCGGCGATGGACGGTCATTTCCCTGACCCTGATAGCCGTGGCTCTTTCCCTGATCATTTCTTTTGTCACCAGGCCGGTCTACAAAGCCCGGGGCACGGTCATGATCGAAAAAGAGCCCAACATCCTGAGCTTCGAAGACATCTTCCAGATAGAAACCTTCCGGGACGATTATTTTCAGACCCAGTACAAGCTTCTCCAGAGCCGCAGCCTGGCCGAAAGAACTATCGAGCGTCTGAAACTCTGGGAAAAAAAGGAATTCTCCGGAGGCAAGAATGTAACCGGAGAAGACCTGAAAAATCCAGTCTTCAGGCAGAAGCTGGTGGATAAATTCCTGGGCCGCCTGGAGGTCAAGCCCATCCGGATGACCAGGCTGGTGGAGGTGGCTTTCAAGGCCCACGACCCGGCCCTGGCCAGCGACTGCGTCAATGCCCTGTTTGATTCGTTTGTCGATATGAACATCGAGGCCAGGTACGAAACCACCGAGCAGGCCACCGAATTCCTGAGCGAACAGATTGCTGAGCTCAAAAAGGAAATCAGCCAGAAAGAACAGGAACTGCAGAATTACGGGCAGGAAAAAGACATCGTCATTCTGAGCGATAAAGAAACCACCATGCTGGATAAAATCAGCGAGCTCAACAAAGCCCTGACCGAAGCTCAGATCGAACGGGTCAGGAAGGAGTCCTACTACAACGGGATAAAAAACGCCTCGCCCGATTTCATTCCCGAGGCCATGAACAATCCCCTGATTCAACGCCTGCGGGAAGAATACCTGAAGCTCAGCCGAGAATACGCCAAGATGGAGGAGAAATTCCAGCCGGAGTACCCGGAAATGCAACGGCTGAAGGCCGAGCTGGACACGGCCAGGGAACTGCTCAAAAACGAAACCCAGAGGTTAATCCGGGCCGCCTATGCTGATTACCAGGCTGCCCTGAAAAAGGAGGCGTCCCTGAAGGAGCTGTTTGAACAGCAGAAAGAAGAAGCCTTCCGCCTGAACTCCAATGCCATCCTTTATAACAGCCTGAAGATAGAGCTGGAAAACAAGAAAAACCTGCTGGAATCGCTGCTCAAACGGCAGAGTGAAACCGGGGTCTCGGCCAGGTTGAAAGGCTTGCGGACTTCCAACATCAGGATAGTGGACCGGGCCGATATTCCCCTGCGTCCCGACAGCCCGAGAAAGTTCCGGAACCTGCTCCTGGCGTTGTTCCTGGGGCTGTTCGGGGGACTGGGGCTGGCCCTGGGGATGGAGTATCTCGACAATACCGTCAAATCGGCCGAAGACGTTGAGCGCTATTCGGGCTGGCCGACTCTGGGGGTGGTTCCGATTTTCGATCAGGATGCCACTTTAAATGGTCATTATTATGCCTACCGCTCAGCGGAAGATGAGGATGGTAAGAAGAAGAGAAAGGAAGAGAAGGGTGAAACCGAAAATGAACCGAGAAGCATCGAGCTGATAAGCCATTTTGCTCCTGATTCCACCTTTGCCGAGAGTTATCGGTCGCTGCGAACTGCTCTGCTGTTGTCCGGACCCCTGTCGAGCTTGAAGAGCCTGATTATCACCAGCCCCCTGCCCAACGAGGGCAAGTCAGTCACCATCTCCAACCTGGCCGTCAGCCTGGCCCAGACGGAAAAGAAGGTGCTGCTGATGGACGCTGACCTGCGGCGGCCCAAGCAACACCGGATTTTCAACCTGAAAAACCACGACGGCCTGAGCAATTACCTGACCATGGGTCTGGAACTGAAGAAGCTGGTTAAAACCACTATGGTGCCTTCTCTTTATTTCATAAACTCCGGGCCGATTCCGCCCAACCCGGCCGAACTTCTGGGTTCAGAAAGAATGAAGGAACTGCTGGGCAGGCTAAAGGGTAGCTTTGACTTCATCCTGATCGATACGCCGCCCGTCCTGTCCGTGACCGATTCCCAGGTCCTGGGCAAGATGGTGGACGGGCTAATCCTGGTAGTCCAGGCCGACCGGACACCCAAGGAAGCCCTGCGCCAGACCCGGGAGATAATTGACCTGTTGCAGCTAAAAACCTTCGGTGTGGTCATTAATGCCCTTAACCTGGACAACCGCAGCTATTATCACCGGCATTATTATCGCCATTACTACAAGCACTGAGAACCATGGAAATTAAAGTCAGGGTTTATTTCCCCCGGAACCCAGCGGCCAGGGGAATGATCGACCTCCATACCCATCTTCTGCCCGACTGGGATGACGGCCCGGAAAGCTGGGAAGAAACGGCCCGGATGGTAGAAGTGGCTGCGGCCGATGGTATTGAAGCTATCTGCCTGACGCCGCACCTGTTCCGTTTCTCCCGCTATCAGGACAGTCAGCAAGTGCTGGAAGAGCGGTTCAGCCAGTTTTACGACCGGTTCGGGGCTGATAACCGGATAAAGTTCTTCCAGGGAGCGGAAGTTTTCATCCATCCGGACCTGGTCCAGGAAGTCGGCCGCCGCAATTTAAGCCTCAACCAGAGCGAATATGTCTTTGTTGAATTCCCTGGCGACCAGGTTCCGATCGGGACCCGGGATCTTTTTTACCGGCTGATGCTGGCCGGTTACACACCTATCATCAGTCATCCTGAGAGAAACGACCTGTTCGGGCGCCAGCCAGAAATCCTGTATGACCTGGTCAGCCGGGGTTGCCTGGCCCAGCTGACCGCCGGCAGCCTGACCGGTGGGTTTGGTTCTGAGATACAGAAAAGGGCGGAGCTTTTTCTCCGGCATCATCTGGTGCAGGTGATGGCCTCCGATGCTCACGATTCAAAAAACAGGAAACCCGTGCTGAGCCGGGGAGTGGAGGCGGCGGCCCGGATAGTTGGACGGGACATGGCCGAAGCCATGGTCAGGGAGGTGCCCGAAGCCATCCTCAATAACCAGCTGGTGCCCGAGCTGGGCCGTCCGGTAAATCCAGTCCGCCGGCGGAAATTTCTGGGGCTTTTTAAGACCAAAAAAGAAAAAAAATTACTTGAAAAAGCGGACTGAAACGACTATATAATATAGAAAGGGAGGTTCAAATGCTCCGGATAAAAATTTATCGTTCTCCCGTTTTGTCAGGTATTATCATTTCGGCTTTCATGCTGCTGCTGTTACCGGCAGACACTCTGGCTGCCCCCACCGGTTCGCTGATCGGTTTTATTTACGGCAGCGATATGAAGACGCCGGTAATCAATGCCGTGGTTAAGATCAGAAATGTCGACAACGGCCAGGAGTATGTCAGCACCCCGACCGATGCCAGCGGTTATTACAAGCTGGATAAAGTGGCAGAAGGCAAGTACATCCTGGGTATCGCCGCGCCCGATGGAGAATATAATTTCCCCTATATCATGGTGCTCAAGGGTGGAGAAATCGGCAAGCTGTCGCTGGCCCTGAAAGCCGGTAGCGCCTCGGGTCTGGGGCAGGAAACTGTCGAACCGACCAAGAAGGAGAGGGTTTCTTTCTTCAAGACCCCAGTGGGTGTGGCCGTCCTGATGGTGGCCACCACGCTGGCTCTTTACGGGACCTTTAAGCTCCTGGAAGGCAAAGAAGAAGCCTCCCCCTCCAAGAAGTAATCCGGCAAGTTTTAAGGCGGTTTCCAGGCCCCAATCAACACCTTCCAATAAAATTTCTATATCCTTATAATCTGGGCTATTTTATAATATCAGTCAGACAACCCGGATGAAGACAGTTATATTTATTTCTCTTGGCCTTCTGGTCTGGCTTCTGCCCCTTCCTTTCGGCGGCAACATAGAATGGGCAGTCCTCGGTCTGGAGGTAACAGTCTGGCTGTTATTCCTGGCTTATTTAATACACCTCCTATCTTCAGGTCAGTCTGCGGCAGCGACGGGCGGCCAGGAAAAATCCGGTTACCGCCTGGTAATCTGGCTGGCTGGCCTGTTTTACCTGGTATCGCTGCTGCAGCTGCTACCGGCGCCGGCCTCACTGGTCAGAGTTCTATCGCCCACCGCCTGGTCCTGGAGCCAGTCGCTCGTAGCCAGCGGGCTGTTCAGCCCGGATGGGTTCAAATATCTGAGCTTTTCTCTTTCTCCATGGGCCAGTGCTTACGAATTGTTGAAATACCTTTCCTACGGGGCCTTTGTTTTTTTGCTGGCCCGGGTGCTTAACAACCGTTCCCGGATCAAGGCCCTGACGGTAGTGCTCATCAGTGCCGGTGTCTTCCAGTCCCTTTACGGGCTGTCTGAATTTTTTAGCGGCACCAACCGCATTTTTACCTGGGTTAACCGCTATTATTCCGGCAGCGCTTTCGGCACCTTTGTCAACCGCGACCATTATTCGGCTTTCCTGGAAATGGTCTTCCCTTTGAGCCTGGGATATTTTCTGGTGCGCTCCGAGTATTTCTCGCTCAGGCCGGGCCTGACCTGGAGACAGAAAATAGTCCGGTTCGGGCAGGAACAGGTCCAGAAATCGCTTCTGTTCGTTCTGCCTCCTCTCATCATCGGCCTGGGCTTATTCTTTTCCCGCTGTCGCTCGGGCATCATCATCTTCATCATTGTTTTCTTCCTGACCCTGATCTTGCTGTCCCTGAGTCCGGTAGCTGGCCGGAGAAAGACCGAAAAGACGCTGGTCCAGGTCGTGGTCCTGCTGGTCTTGCTGGGTGTGGTTTTAATCGGACTGGAACCAGTGCTGGAAAGATTCACCCAGGGTGGCTTTTTCGACGAGAACCGGCTTCTTTATTATAATTACACCCTGGGCCTGATAGCTGATTATCCGCTCCTGGGCTGCGGGCTTGGAACCTACGTTCAGGCCATCAATCCTTATCTTAAAAAGGATTTCAACGTCATCCTCAGTCATGCCCATAATGATTACCTGGAAATGCTAGCCGAGACCGGGCTGGTCGGAGGAGGCGCTCTTATCCTGGCAGCCTGGCTGGCTTTTGGCCTGGCTTTAAGGCGCTGGCTCAGGTGCCAGGACCCAACGGCCAAGGGGATAGGGCTGGGGGCGCTCATGGGGGTTTTTTCCATCCTTTTCCACAGCCTGACCGATTTCAGCCTCAGAATGCCTGGCAACGCCCTGCTCTTTTTGAGCCTGTTGGTGCTGGCGGCCAGGGCCCCGCTCGTCCTGGAGCAGAAGGAGGGCAGAATATGAGCTCCGGGTTAAGACTCAGAAGGGGCCTGGTCACAGGACTGGGCCTGGTCGGCGGCGGGCTGGCCTTAACGGCCTCGATTGTTTTCTATTCTGGCCACTGGCATTTTTCCCGCTACCAGGAAGACAGAAGGAATATCAGGAGTCTGGAAAGAGATTTTTCCGGGCTGGAGGACAGACTCAAGACCGCCACCAGGTATTATCCACTGCCGGCCTTTTACGGGGAACTCGGCCGGCTGCGCCTGCAGCGGGCCATGGTCGAAATTGAGTTCGGTCAGCCCGAAAAAGGCGAGCCCTATCTCGACGGGGCCAGAGAAGCGCTGGAGCGGGCAATAGCCGGAAACTCGCTGGATTATTCCTTTTTCTGGGAACTCAGCAAAGTTTATTTTTTATATAATTACCCGCTCCTGACTTATTCCGGCAAGGGTCGCCTTCTCTGCCGGGAGTCATTAAGGCGCCATCCCTATAACGAATTCCTTTTCCTGAACGTCCTGCTGGTGTTCTTTGAACAGTGGCCGCTGCTGGAGGTCGAGGAAAAAGACTGGCTGTACACCAACCTGAGAAGGGTAATGACAGGCGACCCGGGATTCCTGGATAAATTGAAAAGAAGATGGCGGCAGAATCATAAAGAAACCCAGGACCTGGAGTCCAGGCTGGCCGAGCTCGGGCTTCAGGACTGAAGGCCGGTAGCGACCGGTAGTCTGAGCTACCGGGGCAAATATATTTTCATTTGGAGGAACAATGAAGAGGGAAAATAGGCTGTTTCCGTTTATTTTAATATTAATTGTTTCTCTTGGCTTCCACGGGAGCCTGAAAGCTCAGGTGCTGGCGGCCGCTGACGAAGCCCGCTACCAGCGCTTTTCCCGGGGGATAAACCTCCCGTACTGGTTCTGGTTGAACCGGGCACCTCTCCGGCCACTGGAAAGGGTCTATTCGGATAAAGACCTGGAATTAATCCGGAAACTGGGCCTGACCTATGTCCGGGTGCCGGTGGATATGGCTAATATATATGACCCGGATAGGGAAGACCTGTTGCAACCGGAAGCCCTGGACCTGTTGCTCAGCGGTCTAAGAAAAATTATCAATTCGGGACTGGCTGTTAATTTCGACCTGCACAGCATCTCCCAGCAGGCCGGTGGTTCAGATTATTCCGGTCCTCTGGGCAAGGATCCGGCCTTCACCGAAAGATTTTATGTTTTCTGGGAAAGGCTGGCCCGGAAGCTGGCCGACTTTGACCCGGACTGGCTGATCGTCGAACCGATGAACGAGCCGGTTTTTCTGGGAGAAGAATCCCGCTGGCCCCCTATTCAAAGGCAACTGATTGCCCGCATCCGTGCGGTGCTTCCCCGGCATACCATTCTGGCCACCGGGGCTTTCTGGTCCAACCTGTCCACCCTGCTGACCCTCGAGCCTCTGGCCGACCCCGGAATCTGGTATTGTTTCCATTTCTACGAGCCACACCTTTTCACCCACCAGGGCGCCCACTGGAGTTCGGAACTGGTGAAAAAGCTCCGCCGCGTGCCCTACCCCTCCTCGCCCCAGGCGGTCGGGGAAGCTGTCTCTCTGGTCCAGCAGGAAGACCTGAAACGGGCTCTCCAGGCCTATGGTCAGGAGAGCTGGAATGCCGCCAGGATTGAAGAGCGCATCGGCCAGGCGGCGGCCTGGGCCGCCCGCCACCGGGTGAGATTGATCTGCAATGAATTCGGGGCCTACCGGACTTATTGTCTTCCCCCTTACCGGGTAGCCTGGATTAAAGATGTCCGGACCGCCCTGGAAAAGTATGGGATTAGCTGGGCCATGTGGGAATTTGAGGGTGGCTTCGGTCTGATTTATCGCCGGAATGGCAAGGCTATTGTCGACAGACTGGTAGGTCGGGCTCTTGGTCTGAAGCTGGACTGAGTTTCGTCTTCACCCGGTCAACCCGTTCTTGAAACTGGACTGGATTCTGGCAAACTGGTCTTTGATTTCTTTAGGCAGCCTGGACCCGGTTATCCGGTTGCTGAGCTTGAAACGGGAGATTTCTTTCAAGTAGTATTCAACCTGTTCGGCTTTTTTGAGGTTATAAGCGGACAGCGTGAGGTAGACGAAGGTTTCTCCCAGCAGGTCGGGTTCATCCAGGAAACCGAAGGCGGCAATTTTCAGGTTCTGGAAGGCTTCTTCAAAATCGCCCCGGTTAAAAGCGGTCAAACCTTCCTCGAAAAGTTTTAAGTAGAAAGGGTCAACCTGCTGGTGGCGGCTGGAAATCTGCTGCGGTTGAAGGGTGGTCCCGGACAGGGTTACTACCAGGCAGACGGCCAGGAAGAGATAAAGAAGGACCGGTTTTCTTGTCCTTAGAAAGCAAGCCATCTTCAGATCTCCCTGATTACTAGTAGATTTTATCCACTTTAAGGCAATAATGCAAGTTGCCCAAACCCGGCTATTGTTATTCAATGCTAATAATGAGCTATAATCATAGCAGGAAGGTAAAGAGTTGAGGTGGTTGAAAGATACCGATTTTAAGAAACTGGCGGAAATATCTTCCCTGGTAATGATTTTGCCCTCCTCGATTGCCGTGGGACTGGTCATCGGTTATTTTCTTGACCGCTGGTTAAAGACCGGCTCCTGGATGCTCCTGCTCTGGCTGGTGCTGGGTATCGTTTCCGGCCTGCTGAACGTCTTCCGGGGTATCAGGCAGTATTTCGAAAAAAACCAGACGACCGGCCGGTCCCCGGAGAAGCGGGTTGATTCCGGGAAGTTCGGGGGATAAAATTCACTGAGGTTACTCATGACATCGGACTGGCTGGATAATTCAATGAGGAGGATTCCGCTGGAAACTGTCCTCCTGGGGCTGGCGGTTGGGATAATCACCGCCCTGGTCTACGAGCCCCTGTCGGGGGGACTGGTTCTGGCCGGCTCGGTTCTGTCGGCAGCGGGCTTTTTATCGCTTAAATCTTTTGTGGACAAATACTTACAGTCAGAACGGGCCAGGTTGTGGCGGCGGGCTCTTCTGTTTTACAGCCTGCGGCTGCTGTTGATTTGCCTGGTGTTTTTATCTATAATCCTTATCTTCAAGGGCCGGGTTCTGGCTCTGGCCGCGGGTTTATCTCTAATCCTGTTATCAATACTGGTGGAGGCGGTCAGAAACCTGGCCAGCATAAAGCAATGGAAGGCTTAGAACACAGTTTACCCATCGTAGATTTTTTTAACCTGCTTCTTGGCCGGCCCCTGGCGGCCCTGCTCGGCCTGTTCGGCCTGCAGGTCAAAGACCCCGCCCACCTTATCCCTGATTACCTGGTTATGACCCTGATAGTAGCTATTCTCCTGTCAGTGCTGCTGGGCCTGGCCGGGCGCCGGGTGCAGATAATCCCGGGCAAAATTCAGGTGGTGCTGGAAAGCCTGATTGATTTTTTTGAGGGGATGATTCTTGATACTATAGGCGAGCCGGGGAAAAAATACCTACCGCTGGTTGCCACCGTCGGCCTGTTCATCATGACCTGCAACCTGCTGGGGTTGATTCCCGGCTTCATGTCGCCGACCAGCAAACTTAACGTCACCCTCGGGTGCGCCCTGGTGGTCTGGCTGTACTATCACTGGCAGGGCCTTAAAACCCAGGGGGTGCTGGGATACCTGAAACAATTTACCGGGTCCAACCCCTTTCTGGCTCCCCTTCTGCTGCCGATAGAAATCATCAGCCATTTTTCCCGTCCGGTCTCTCTGTCGATGCGTCTTTTCGGCAACATTTTTTCAGAAGAGCTTCTAATCTTGATCATCGCTTCCATTATCCCCTATCTGCTGCCGCTGCCTTTCATGGCCATCGCCATCTTTACCTCGGTCATTCAGGCCTATGTCTTCGTCCTGCTGACCTGCATTTATATAGCCGGGGCAGTAGCCCATGAGGAAGAACACTAATGAAAAGGAGAAATGATATGTCAAAGAAAAGCAAGTTCTTGGGTCTGTCGATTTTTCTTCTGGCCCTGACCCTGACTCCGCTGGGGGCCCAGACAGTGGACCCGGCCCGAGCCGACCTGTTCAAGCTGTCCATCATTGTGGGCGCCGGCGTCATCACTCTGGCGGTTATTGCCGGAGCTTATGGCCAGGCTAAAGCCATCAGTTCAGCCTGTGAGGGGATTTCCCGCAACCCGGCTGCCGGCCAGTACATCAGGGGTATCCTGATCTTTGGCCTGGTCCTGATTGAAACCCTGGTTATCTATGCTCTGCTGATCACCATCATCATTCTCATGGTCAAATGGGGAGCCTATTCCTGAGGCCTGGCCCCAGAAGGCATAGATGACTCTGAAACCATTCAAGATACTGGCGGCTTCTTTCAAGCGCTTCAATGATGACCGCTGCTGGACCGCCTCTATCGTCATTTCCTATTTTTCTCTCCTGTGTGTGGTCCCCCTGGTAGCCCTGTTTTATTTCCTGGGTGTCAAGATTCTGGGCAACGCCGAGCTCCTGGTCCGGAGCCTGAATATCTTAACCGAGGAATTTTTTGCCAGGATGGACCCGGCCTTTTTCAAGCGGCTGCAGGCCCTGGGCGGCAACATCTCTAATCTGGGGTGGTTTGGCCTGGTGGGTTCACTGGTGGCCGCTTCCTTTCTTTTCTCCAACCTGATTGCCACCATCAACCAGATTTTCCGGGCCAAATATCACCGCTCTTTTTTCTACAACCGATTGATTGAATATGTGACCATGATGATCATCGGGGTTATTTTGCTCCTGTCCATTTCCATAACCGCGGTCTGGACCGGCCTGCAGAAATCGCTCAGAGAAAGCCCGATGGTCTCAGAATTCATCAACCCCAATCTCATCAACTTTCTCAACAACTTTTTTTTCCAGTACCTGCTGCCCTACGGCCTGACTTTTCTCTTCTTGTTCACCCTTTATAAATTTATCCCCGAAGTCCGGGTGCATACCCGCAGTGCCCTGCTGGCCGCGGCTATTACCGCCTTTTTCTGGGAATTATTCAAGCGGGGCTTTGCCTTTTATGTTATTCATTTCTCGGCCGTGGGCATCGTCCTGTCAAAAATCCTGGCCGGGACCCTGACCTCGGTGATATTCTTCCTGTTATGGATTTCGGCCTCGCTGGTCATAATGCTATGGGGAGCAGAGCTGGCGGCGGTGATGAACGAATATCTGGATTCCTTGCCTGAAGCAGGGGAAAAGAAAGAGCCGCAGCCTCAGGCCTGATCCAGGTGTTTTGACAGGAACTTGACCAGCTGGTTCTTGGGCAGGGCCCCGATTACCGAATCAACCGGCTTCCCGCCCTTGAACAGGATGAGCGTCGGAATGCTCATGATCTGGAAGCGGGCGGAGACACCCGGGTTTTCGTCAACGTTGACCTTAACCACGTTGAGCTTCCCCTGGTATGTCTCGGCCAGCTGCTCAATCACCGGGGCCACCATCAGACAGGGCCC
>DMVN01000094.1:0-215 GCA_003476685.1 Acidobacteriota bacterium
ACGAATATTTCCAGCAGAGGAAGACCGACCTGTCCGACGTCCTGGCCAGGATTTACCGCAACCTGGAAAGGAAGAGAGACAGGAAGGAAGAATCTGATAAACCGGCAGTTCTGGTCGCCCACGAGCTACTGCCCTCGGAAGTGGCCATCAATATCAGCCGCAGGAAGATAATCGGTATTGCCCTGGACATGGGTGGACAGACTTCGCACACGGCC
>DMVN01000094.1:261-10592 GCA_003476685.1 Acidobacteriota bacterium
A
Source organism: Acidobacteriota bacterium (assembly GCA_003476685.1). Lineage (GTDB taxonomy): Bacteria > Acidobacteriota > Aminicenantia > Aminicenantales > Saccharicenantaceae > Saccharicenans. Next base: position 263 of record DMVN01000094.1, read on the forward strand.
CACCGGCCGTCCGTCGGGAATTCCAGAGCAAAAAAGAGAGGTACGAGGCCTACCAGCGTGAGCTGATAAAGATCGCCCGGCTCAAACCTGAAACCCTGGATGGAGTCAGGTTCACGCCTCTGGCCAATATCGAGCTCCCGGAGGAAGTGGAAGCGGCCTTCTCCTATGGCGCCGAGGGCATAGGGCTCTTCCGGTCAGAATTCATCTACCTGCAGCGGCCGAGCCTGCCCTCGGAAGAAGACCACCTGGCCATCTATGAGAGGATGGCTCGCAGCACTCATCCCCGGCCGGTCTACATCAGGACCATTGACATCGGCGGCGAGAAAAGCCTGCCCCAGCTCAACATAGAGAAGGAGCCCAACCCGGCCCTTGGTTTAAGAGCTATCCGTTTTTCCCTCAGGAACCGGGAATTGTTCCGGACTCAGATCCGGGCCATTCTCAAGGCCAGTGCCAGGAAAAACGTCCGGCTGATGGTGCCGATGATCACCGAGGTGGAAGAGGTGGTGGAATTGAAGCGCATCGTTGCCGGGGTCAAGGATGAGCTCCGGGCCCAGAAAATCCGCTTTGATGAGGACATTCCGGTCGGGGTGATGATTGAAGTTCCGGCGGCGGCTGCTCTGATTGACAGCATCATCCAGGAAGTGGATTACGTCAGCATCGGGACCAACGACCTGATCCAGTATTACCTGGCGGTGGACCGGGGCAATGAGCTGGTTTCCTATCTTTTTAAACCACATCACCCGGCTGTCCTGCAGCTGCTGCAGCGGGTGATCAAAACGGCTAACGAGAACGGCAAGGAGGTCACGGTCTGTGGCGAGATGGCCGCTGACCCGCTGTCAGCTATCATCCTGCTCGGCCTGGGTCTCAGGACTTTCAGCATGAACCCGATTTTTATTCCCAGGGTGAAGAAGGCCCTGAGAGCGGTTGAACTAAAAACGGCCGAGGTGGCAGTGGCCGAAGCCCTTCAGCTCAAAACGGCCAAAGAAATTGAAGAGTTTATGATAGAAGCCATCCTCCGGAAACATCCGGAAGCTTTCCTGATGAGCCAGATCGTCAGTTCGTCGGTCTAATCCCGGCCGTAAATATCATCCAGGCGGACGATATCATCTTCTCCCGAATCACCCAGCCAGAGTTCCATTACCCGGGCTGGCCCCGGGCCCAGGCCTCTCAGGCGGTGGGGAGTTCCGGCCGGGATGAATATTTCTTCGCCCGGCTGCGGTTGCCAGGTTTTAGAACCGAGGGTAATCTCCAGGCCGGCATCCAGGATAATCCAGTACTCACTGCGGTGGCGGTGATACTGGAGGGAGAGTAAACCGCCCGGGTTTACTGTGATTATTTTCAGGCTGGAGGCCAGACGGTGGGGATAACTTCGGAACTTACCCCAGGGCCGCTCCTCCTCCTGAATCAACTGGCGGACCTGCTCGCCGTCCGGTATTTTTCCCACTGGTCCCCTCCGGAGTCTCGGGTCTGGCTAAAAAGGAACTTCCTCGTCTTCGTCTGCGGCCGCGTTTTCCTCGGGGAATCCTTCGGCCGCCGGTTCAGAAATCTCCGGGTATTCCTCGGTCGTCCCGGCTTCTATCTGGGCTTCAGCCTGGGGTGGAATTTTCTTGCCCAGGGGGACGATGTTGACCGCTTCTACCTCGGTGCTGTTGCGGCGGTTGCCGTCGCGGTCTTCCCAGGAACGCCAGCGCAGCCGACCCTCGACCAGGACCTGCCTTCCGGCCTCCAGAAATTTTTCACAGAATTCGGCCTGAGGGCCCCAGGCTACGATGCGGTGATATTCGGTCCGGTCGGTGGACTGCCGGGTGTCGCGGTTGTAGACTTGTTCGTTGGTGGCCACCTGAAAACGGGCCACCGCCCGGCCGGACGGGATGTGCCGGATTTCCGGTTTCNNTCTTTACCAGATGACCGACCAGAATAACTCTGTTCAGGCTGTTTCTGTCTCTCATTTGTTCCCCAATTCATTTATTTTTTGCTGGGCCAGGCGCGCCTCTTCCTGAGTCGGATATTTGGCCACCAGCAACTTCAGGGTGGCCAGGGCTTCTTCCCTGCGCCCCAGCCGGGCCAGGCTCAGGCCTTTTTTAAGGAAGGCGGCCGGGACCTTGTCCCCGGAAGGATAGTTGATGAGCAGTTCGTTAAAGGCATCCAGGGCTTCCTGGTATTGTTCCTGGCTGTAGTGGCATTCACCGATCCAGTACAGGGCGTTATCGGACAGAGGGGTGTTGGGATACTGCTGGAGGAAAAGCTTGAAGCTGTCAATGGCCAGGGAATAATTGCCTTTGAGGTAATCGCCGTAGGCGTTGTTATACATCTCCTGGGCTGGGATGTTGACCACGGCTGGCTTCTTGGCTTCGGCGGCCGGAGGTTCACTCTTAGCCGGTTGAGCCTTGCCGGGTTTGCTGCCTTTTTCCTCAACCTTGGGTGGCGGGGTCAGGTTCTGGATGGCCTGGAGAATGTCGTTCAAAATGGCTGTCTGAAACTGGACCTCTTCCAGCTTGCTGTTCAGAAGTTGAAACTGCACCGGAATATTACGGAAATCCTCTTTCAGAGCCGTCTGCTCGGCCTGGGTCCGCCGGATGAGGTCGCCGAGAAGTTTGACCTGGTCTCTGAGCTCCTGCAGGTCGGCCTGGTTTTTTTTGGCCAGGGTCATCAGCTCCTGGAGCTGGACCTTCAGGGCCTGGATGTCTTCGTACATCAGCTCATAGGTCTTTTTGGTCTGGGCCCCGCCCGGGGCCAGACAGACCAGAGCCGCCAGGCCCAGCCAGGCCAGAGAAAAATAAACAGCTCGATTTCTTACCAATTTATTTCTCGATGATTAGAAATTGGGCTCTCCTGTTCTTGGCCCAGGCAGTCTCGTCGTGTCCTGGGTCAAGCGGCTGGCTTTTACCATAAGAGATAATCCTGATTCTGTCGGCCGAAATCCCCAGGCTCATCAGGTACTCCATGGTGCTTTTGGCTCTCTTTTCACCCAGGGACAGGTTGTATTCTTCCGTCCCTCTCTCGTCGCAGTGGCCTTCGATCAGGATCTTGACCGTCGGGTGTTTTTTCAGCCAGCTGCTGTTAGCTTCCAGCACCGGAACGGCATCGGGGCGGATGTTGTACTTGTCGTAATCAAAATGGATCATGGCCAGAGGTTTTTCCTGGTTGATTTCTTCCAGGGTTTTTCTCATGAAGATTTCTTCCTCGGTCAGGACTGGTTCTTTAAGAACGGGTTCTTCCACTTTTTCCACCTTAGGTTGTTCCTGAGCCTGCGGAGGGGGAGGTGGCGGCACTTCTTTAGCTTTTTTCTTGCAGGATGCGGCAAAGGACAGGACAAGAATTACTGTCAGAAACAGGACCAGAAATTTTTTCATTGTTCCTCCTAAGATAAAGATAGCCCAGAAGCCAGACCTTCGAGCCACTCAATTTATACAATGAAGGCTGAGCACTGTCAACCGGATTTCAGGCTCAATTGGTCCAGTTGGCCAGCTTGTTTTCCCCCTGGGAGGTCATGCAGCGCAGGTTACTGGCATCGTAGTCAACGGAATAAATCTGGATTGAGCCCGACAGATTGGAAGAAAAGATTATATGCCGCCCGTCGGGTGACCAGCTGGGCGATTCATTCCGGGCTTTGGTTTCAGTCAGTTTGGTTATCTTGTTGGTTTTCAGGTTTAATATGTAAAGGTCGAAGAAATTGTCCACCCGGGAGACAAAAGCTATCCTTTCGCCGTCGGGCGACCAGGCCGGGGCATCAAGGTAATTGCCGCCGAAGCTGACCTTGCGGACGTTGCCGCCTTCGGCGTCCATGATGTAGATCTGGGGTGTCCCGGTGCGGTCGGAGGTAAAGGCAATTTCTCTTCCAGTCGGGGACCAGCTGGGGGCGGTGTCGATGGCGCTGTTAAAGGTTATCCTCCGGACATTACTGCCATCGGCGTTAGCCACATAAATTTCGGAGTTGCCGTCGCGGGTGGAGCAGAAGGCCAGTTTCTTGCCGTCGGGCGAAAAGGCGCCCGAGAAGTTGGTGCCGCGGGTGGAGACAGGAACCAGTTTCCCTTCATAGGGATAGAGAATATAAAGGTCTGGGTTTCTCGCCCGGTAGGAGGTGAAGGCTATCGCCCTCTGGTCCGGCGACCAGGCCGGCATGTAGTCTCGCCACTTGTTAAAAGTTAACCGGGTCTGGTTGGCCCCGTCATAATCCATCATGTAAAGCTCATCGTTGCCGTCACGGTTGGAAACGAAAACTATCTTACTGGTGAAAAAGGGTTTTTCCCCGTAGAGCTTCATCAGCTCATCAGCTACCCGGTGAGCCACCAGCCGGTAGACATCGGGCTCAGCCTGGTATCTTTTGCCCAGGATCATTCTTTCACTCTTAACATCATAAACTTTGACTTCAAAGATGATCCGGTTCTGGGACTGGCTGATTTCGCCTACCACCAGGATTCTGGTCTGGATGGATTCCCAGTCTTTGAAGAAAATTTCTCTGGGGTTCAGGGGGCGGATGTAGTTCAGGTGTTCCCTGGGCACCAGGCTGAAAACCCGGCTGTAGCGCAGGTCGTCAGCGAGGACCTGATGGATGGTGTCAGCCGCTTCCCGGGCCTGGGTGGAAGAAGCCTCGTAGCTGAAAGGTGGAAGGGCCAGGGAGATGGCCGGTACCCCCTCTCTTATGGTCAGGACAATTTCCTGCTGGGGGAAAAGNNACTGCTAATTTCTTCATTTGCTCCGCTCAAAAATAAGATGTACGACCAGGTATTCGCTCTCGAAATCCCGGGGAAGTGGCGGGAAAGGAGCAGCCAGCTCCACTGCCCGCCTGGCGGTCAGGTCCAGGGCCGGCAGGTCCGACGGTTGTTCTATTTTCAGGTCGGCCACCTGGCCGTTGCGCAAGATCTTGAAGTAAATGACCGACTGGTATTCGCCGCTGTAATCCAGATTGTTGGTGGCGGTGAACCAGTTGGAGGAAACCCGGTCGATTATTATCTGGAGGTAATAAGTATAAGGAAAGGAAGAAGTGCCAAGAGGGTCGCCATAACCAGTTCCGAAACCGCCGGGACCTTCGCCCACGCCAATCCTGAGACCGGAACCGCCCCCGCCACCCCCACCGCTCCCGCTGCCTCCAGCCTGGCCAGTTTCTGTCCCCCTGGCCGCCGTGGCGCTGGCCCCGGGCTGCGGGGCGGAGATTTCAGTTTTTTTGGGCGGGGTGGGTTTCTTGGTGCTTGGAGCTTTTTCTGCTGGATGGCGCAGGGAAGACCCAGCCTGGGGCTGAGCTTTCTGGGGGACGGTCAGTTCTTTCATGGTCTCTTTGCTGGCCGCTGCTTCCGGCGGGCCGGCTTTTTCACCGGCCGGGCCGGGCCTACCGCCGCCGCCCCCGCCCCCACCCNNGACAAAATTCAGGTTGACGTAATGAATCATTCCTGTTTTTTTAGGGCCGGTCAGCTGATTGGAAAAGCCAATCAGGGCGAACAGGATAATATGCAGAAAGACCGACAATATGACGGCCCGCTTGAAAGAACTGCTTTTAATGGCCGAGGGTTGCATCAGCCTGTCCGTTTCTTGGCCGCCGGCTTTTCCAGCGGTTCGGTCACCAGGCCGACAACCTCGATTCCGGATTTCTTGACGATGTCCAGCACCTGAATAAGCTGACCGTAGTTCAGGTTGCGGTCAGCCCGGATGTAGATAATTTTTCTGGTCTTGTTGTAAAAATACTCCTGCAGCCGTCTTTCCAGCAGGTTGATGTTGATGACCGACTCGCCGAGGTGAATGTAGCCGTCGGCGGTGATGGTCAGAGTTAAACCCTCCTCGGCCGGAGCCGATTCGGTTTCGGCCTGGGGCAGGTTGATGCCGATTCCAGACTGCATCATCGGGGCGGTAACCATAAAGATGATCAGCAGAACCAGCATGACATCAACCAGAGGGGTGACGTTGATTTCCGACATGGAAGTACCCAGACGTCTCCGGCTGCCGGCGGCCGGGGCCTGGTTTAAGTTAACTGCCATAAGCTCTTTCTATGATATTCAAAAATTCGAGACTGAAATCGTCCATCAAGGAAATCATTTCCTTGATTCGCCCCAGGAAATAATTATAGGCGATAACGGCCGGGATGGCTGCAAATAGACCGACGGCCGTGGCGATAAGAGCTTCAGCTATTCCTGGAGCCACAGTCACCAGGCTGGCCGAGCGGACTACCCCGATTTTGTGGAAAGAATCCATTATCCCCCAGACAGTTCCCAGAAGACCAATAAAGGGGGTAACACTGCCACAGGTCGCCAGAAAGCTCATCATTTTTTCCATCCGGGTGATTTCAGCGCTGGAAGCCCGGAGCAGCGAGCGGTTGATGCTCTCCAGCTTTTCCCGGTCAATAGAACCCTGGGGCTGGGGATTGGACCTGGTCAGGTGGACCAGTTCCTTGAAGCCGGCCTGAAACAGGCTGGCCAGGGGGCTGTTCCGGTACTTGCGGGCAGCCTCGTTAACCTCGTTCAGAGATTTGCTCCGGCGAAAAACCTCCAGGAAGTTCCGGGAGGAAGCCTCGGCTGCCTTCAGGCTGCGCCTTTTGTAGATGATTATAGCCCAGGAAAAGACCGAAAAAAGAACCAGAATAAAGAGTATGATCTTGACGACGATTGTAGCCTGTGAAATTAAACTGAAAACATTCATAACTTTTTCAAGTTAACATACAGGGAAAAGTATGTCAATCAACGGGGATGTGCTGGTTGAGATATATTAGTGACAAATTAGGATAAGATAGGTGTCATTATGTATCTACATCAAGCTCGGGTGTGCGGGGCCAGCATTCCCGGTTCGGAGTTTATCAGGTCTCTTGTCCGCCAGGGGAGAATCACTGAGAGAGCGGCCAGGAGGTTTCAATGGTTTGGTTATTACTGTCGCCGCTGAAACGCCCGCAATCTGCCGCGAGCCAATCGCCAGGCGAAATGAAAATATCGGGCAAAAGCCTGATTTTTGTTTAAGCTGATTACCTGGCCCGTCTTATCCAGCGTCAGTTCTACATGGGGGGCAGGTATTTGCCCCGGTCTCGGGGGTGGTCGGCAGTTTACCATCGCTGGCCGGGCGGACTTGACTGGACGGCTCAAAAGCGGTTTAATTATTGGACTATAAGAGGCGAATTTGAATAATTTCAAGAAGAAGCTGGTGCACCCGCCCCGGTTGCTGGCCCTGAGCTTCCTGGGGGCCATCATCATCGGGACGATGATCCTTTCCCTGCCTTTTTCTACCCGGTCGGGGCGAATACCCCTGATAGACGCCCTTTTCACCTCGACCTCGGCCATCTGCGTCACCGGTTTGATCGTGGTGGACACAGCGAGCTTTTTCAGCCCTTTAGGCCAGGGCATTTTGCTGGTCCTGATTCAGCTGGGTGGCCTGGGCATAATGACCTTTTCCAGCTTTATACTGATGACGGCCGGGCGGCGGGTCAGCCTTACAGATAAACTGGTGGTAGAAGGCTCCTTCCGCCCCTCGGTGATCTCCGACTTTCCCTCCTTGCTGAGAGATGTCTTCCTGTTCACCTTTGGCTTTGAATTACTGGGAGCCGCTCTACTATTGCTTAAATTCTCTGCCGGAGCCCCTTTCCCCAGAGCCCTAGTACTTTCTGTCTTTCACTCTGTATCCGCCTTCTGTAACGCCGGGTTTTCTCTTTTTTCTGACAGCCTGAAGGCTTTTCGCGGTGACCTCCTGGTGAACCTGGTGATGATCTTTTTGATAGTCTTTGGGGGCCTGGGCTTTTTTGTCCTGCAGGAAATCAAGCTGGCCTTCAGACATGGTATCAGAAAAGAACGGGTTAAGTTCTCTCTTCATACCAAATTCGTGGTGGCCGTTACCCTGGGGATAATTTTAACCGGGGCGGTACTGGTATTCCTGCTGGAATTCAAACGTGGCCTTTCCGGCCTGCCGCTAAAAGACCAGGTCCTGGCCTCGCTTTTCCAGGTGGTTTCAGCCCGGACGGCCGGGTTCAACACCGTGGATATCGGCAGCCTGTCGGTAGCTTCCATCCTGCTCCTTGTTTTCATCATGTTTGTTGGCGCTTCACCCGGTTCAACCGGAGGCGGGGTCAAGACCACCACCTTTGGCCTGATTTTTGCCTTTCTTCGCTCCCGCCTTCATGGTTATGAAGTAACGCAGATTTTTTCCCGGGGCATCAAGAACGAAGATATCATCAAGGCTTACACCCTGGTTTCCCTGGCCCTGTCCCTGGTCTTTGCTTCAACCCTGGCCCTGCTGGTGATCCAGCCGGGGCTGGCTTTGAAGGAAGCTCTGTTCGAGGTGGTTTCAGCCTTCGGCACGGTTGGTCTGTCGCTGGGTATTACCCCTCAGCTACATCCTCTGAGCAAGCTGATCCTGATTGTCACCATGTACCTGGGCCGAATCGGTCCCCTGACCATGCTCTATGCTTTCAGCCGGGTTAAACCCGCCGGCCATTACCAGTTTGTTGAAGAAAGCCTCATGGTGGGATAAAATATCGGGGAGATAACGGGTTCCTATCCGGGAGAAAGAACATGAGATTTGCCATTATCGGTCTTGGAAGTTTCGGCAGCTACCTGGCCAGGACGCTGTATGAAAAGGGACACGAGGTCCTGGTCATTGACAAGGATAAAGATAAAATTGAGGAAGCCAAGGATTTTTCCAGCCAGGCTGTCTGGATGGATTCAGCTGACAAGGAAAGCTTGCAAGCCCTGGGAATTCAGGATATGGATGTGGTGGTGGTCAGCCTGGGCCCGGAGATGGAATCTTCCATCCTGACGGTGCTCTACCTCCATGAACTCGGCGTCAACCGCATTCTGGCCAAGGCCCTGAGTGCTGACCACGGGAAAATTCTGGAGGCCATCGGAGCCACCGAGGTTATCTATCCGGAAAGGGATATGGCCGTCAGGCTGGCCCAGCGCCTGAGCTCCCGGAATGTGCTGGAATATCTGCCACTGGCAGAGAACATCAGCATTCAGGAAATCGTGCCGCCCGAAGCTTTCATCGGCAAGAAACTGAGAGACCTGGACCTGACCAATAGGTACCGGGTTCAGGTCATCGCCGTCCGGCAGCTGGTGCCCGACCAGCTGATTTTCATCCCCGGGGCAGATTTCGTGGTCAAGGACAGCGATGTCCTGGTGGTAATGGGAGAGGAAGAGAGCATCGCCGAATTATGCGCCTGTAAGAAGTAATTTCTGCAGCAGCTCCCTGGCCACCTGCTTGGCTTTTTCCCCGCTTTCCCTGACCGGACCGGCACAGGAGGGGCAGCCTTCCTTGCAAGGACAGGCCTCAATGGTTCCCAGACCAGCCTGAAGCAGGGGAATCTTGAGTTCGAACAGGGCCGGGCTGAGCCCGATGCCCCCGGGAAAATTATCATAAAGGAAGATATTGGGAGAGAAATCTGGAGTCAGGGCTTCCTTGAACCTTTCATTAAACGAGATTTTGCGGCTGGGCAGTTCGCGGGGCGGAATGGATTGTCCGGAGAAATTGTCGCCGATGGCCACGCCCAGGTCGTGGAGGTCGCACATCAGGAACAGCGGGGCCACGTGATGGAGCAGGTAGGATAAGCCAAACAAACCGTTTATTCTTTGCTCTGAGGTAAAGGGCAGCGACTGGTAAATCTCGGCCGGGATGGTCAGCCAGAAGCTGGTGGTGCTCATTTCGTTCTGGGGCAGCTGCAGCTCGCCGGACCCGACATTTTCCATGGTGTGGAATTTGATTTTCTTGAATCCCACTACCTGGGTAGCGACGTGGACTTCCCCGTGTGAGGCCCAGCCCTGGGGCAGGTCCTGCCGGTCGAACACGTCCAGGATTTTTACGTTGGTGTAATCTATGGCGTCGGTGAAGTAGTCGACCTCGGTCTTCCTGACGTAGGCTTTGCGCTGGTCGTAATCGAACTCTTCGACGAAATACTGTTCGCCCTCACAGATGTAAATGGCTTTGGGGTGGAGGGTGGTCAGAGCCGAGGAGAAATCAACCTCGGCAATCACCCGCGGCTTCTCGGTGATGTCAACCACCACGAAATTATCCGAGCTGATGCTGCGCAGGGAAATAGCGTCGGCCGGGTAAGCCTCTGAAGTCCAGAACCACTTGTTCTGGGTATGGTGGAGCATCTCTTCTTCTTCCAGCAGCTTCAAGATTTCTTCAATTTCCACCGTGCCGAATTTTTCTCCATCCTCAAACGGCAGCTCGAAGGCGGCACACTGGATGTGATTGACCAGGATGGACAGGTTGTCGGGGTTGATCAGGGCCATTTCTGGCGGGCTGGAAAAGAAATACTCGGGATGATTGACTATGAACTGGTCCAGGGGTGAGGAGGAGGCTACCAGCACCGCAGCCGACTTCCCGGTCTTGCGGCCGGCCCGGCCGGCTCGCTGCCAGGTGC
>DMVN01000165.1 GCA_003476685.1 Acidobacteriota bacterium
GCCCTCTCCGCCATTAATAATATTTTAAGGCGCGGTTGGTGTCAGGATGCAAAAGGTCAACATCATTCTGGTTGGGTTCGGCCGGGTGGGCCGGGCCTTTTATGAATTGCTGAAAGAAAAATATGATTACTGCCGGGAACGGTATGGACTGTTCCTTGAGCTCAAAGGTATCATCAGGAAATCAGGCGCTGTCCTGCTATCCGGGACCGGCAAGCTGGTGACGGCAGCCGAATCGCCTGGCGGCAAGCCATCCGAACCTTCCAACTGGGTCCAGGTCTTCAGCCTGGAAGACCTGCTGGAAGAATTCAAATCGGGAGTGGTGGTTGATTGCACTCCCTCTGACCTAAAGACTGGCGAACCTGGTTACAGCCTGATGCGAACTGCCCTGGAAAAGGGCTGGCATGTGGTTACGGCCAGCAAGGGAGCCCTGGTGGCCCACCCGGCAGAACTGGCGGCCCTGGCCCGGGAAAAACAGGTAGCCATCAAAGCCAGTGGAGCCACCGCCGCCGCCCTGCCGACGCTTGATGTCGGGCTTCACTCTCTGGCCGGAGCTGAAATTTTAGCCATTGAAGGAATCTTAAACGGGACAACCAATTACATCCTGACCCGGATGGCCGAAGGCCTGAGCTTTTCCCGGGCCCTGCTGGAAGCCAGCGAGAAGGGCATAGCTGAGCCCAACCCGGTCCAGGACATAGAAGGCTGGGATACGGCGGCCAAAATGGTAATCATCGCCAACCGGGTGCTGGGAACAGAAATCAAACTCTCAGAAATAAAAGTCAACGGCCTCAGGGGAATTAACGAACAGCTGGTGGCCAGAGCCGCCAGCCTGGGCAAGACGATTAAACTGATCGGCCGTTGCAGCCGCGAAAATCCAGATGCTCCCTGGAAGGTGGAAGTCGGCCTGGCCCTGCTGGACCCGGACCATCCCCTGGCCGTGGTTAGCGGCAGCAACAAGGGCCTAATTTTCTACACTGATTGCATGGGTTACATTGTCCTGACTGGCGGCAAGTCTGATCCGCGAGGGGCGGGCGCGGCCCTGATCAAGGATATCATCTCCATTTACTGGCGCGATTTTTAAGCGCCGGCCGGCTTCAGTGTCCATTGATTTGGACCCGCTATTCTGATAAATTAAAAAAGAATTTTAACCAGCGGAGAGGTGTCCGAGTGGTTTAAGGAGCACGCTTGGAAAGCGTGTGTAAGCCCAAAAGGTTTACCGCGGGTTCGAATCCCGCCCTCTCCGCCATTAATTTTTAAGTGGAGAAATAACATGGAGAATCGTGATTACATCGTTCTGGAAGACCTGTACGGCGCTCATAACTACCACCCGCTGGACGTGGTCGTCACCAAGGCTAAGGGCATCTGGATGTGGGACGTCGAGGGAAAAAAATACCTGGATTTCCTGAGCGCCTATTCGGCCGTCAACCAGGGGCACTGCCATCCGCGGATTGTCAAGACCCTGCAGAAGCAGGCCAAAAGATTGACCCTGACTTCCAGGGCTTTCAGAAATGACCAGTGGCCGCTTCTGGCCAAGGAACTCTGTGACCTGACTGGCTTCAACCAGGTGCTGCCGATGAATTCTGGAGCCGAGGCCGTGGAAACGGCCATCAAAATTGCCAGGAAATGGGCCTACCAGAAAAAAGGAATCCCCCAGGACCAGGCCGAAATCATCGCCTGCGCCAATAATTTTCACGGCCGGACCATCACCGTGATTAGCTTTTCTACCGAGCCCCTTTACCGCCAGGATTTCGGGCCGTTCACCCCTGGCTTTAAGATAATTCCCTTTGGCGATGCCGCTGCGCTGGAAGCAGCCATTACTCCCAACACCGCCGCCTTCCTGGTAGAACCTATTCAGGCTGAAGCCGGCATCCTGATCCCACCGGCCGGGTTCCTGAAGCAGGCCTGGGAAATCTGTAAAAAGAATAATGTGCTTTTTATAGCCGACGAAATCCAGACTGGACTGGGAAGAGTCGGGCGACTTTTTGCCTGCGAGTACGAAGGGATCAAGCCCGACCTGCTGGTCATAGGCAAGTCGCTGGGTGGAGGCTGTTACGCCATCTCGGCCGTCCTGTCCACCAATGAAATCATGGGGGTCATCAAGCCGGGTCAGCACGGGTCAACCTTTGGTGGCAACCCCTTAGCCTGCGCTGTGGCCCGCGAAGCTCTGCGAGTAATACAGGATGAGAACCTGGTCAAAAATGCCGAAGAAAAAGGCGCCTATTTTCTGGAAAAACTCAAAACCATAAAGAGCAAAAAAATCAAGGAAGTCCGCGGCCGCGGGCTGCTGATCGGGGTAGAGCTCTGGCCGGAAGCAGGCGGCGCCCGCCGCTACTGCGAGGAATTGATGAAGGAAGGGTTGCTCTGCAAGGAAACTCATGACCATGTCATCAGGTTCGCGCCACCCCTTATCATCGGCAAGAAAGAACTCGACTGGGCCTTCAAGAGAATAAAGAGAGTATTTAAGAGGCTGGAGAAAAGTTAAGCTGAAAGCTGTCCTGAAAAAAGGACAGGTTGAAGCTGGTTAACGACCGTCTGGCCGGACTGTTCGGGGACAGAAAGCCGGCATATTTCTTGCTAGTTTTAGGGTAGGAGGAAACGATGAAAAAAGTCAGCCTGGTTTTATTGCTCATTTTACTGGCTTCAAGCTGTATCTTGTATGTTCCTTATGATGAATCCAGAAGGCCCGCGGCCAGGACCTACGAACCGCCGCCGCCAGCTGCCACCACACCGGTTTATGGCGAGATTTCCATGAGTTTTATTTACGACTATCTTGGCCGTTACGGGTTCTGGGTCTACTACAACCCATATGGTTATGTCTGGGTGCCCAGGGGCGTCGGCCGGCACTGGCGCCCTTATACTCACGGACGCTGGGTCTGGACCGAATATGGCTGGACCTGGGTTTCCAGCCATCCCTGGGGCTGGATTCCGTTTCATTACGGGCGATGGGGCTGGGATAACCGGCTGGGCTGGTTCTGGGTTCCGGATGTCGTCTGGGCCCCGGCCTGGGTGGTCTGGAGGTACGGCGACCTGTATATCGGCTGGGCTCCTTTGCCACCGGGAGTGGAGTTCTTGGCTGGCTATGGACTCCGCTGGCCCCGACGTG
>DMVN01000067.1 GCA_003476685.1 Acidobacteriota bacterium
CCGGAGCAAAAGGCAGCCCGAAGGGAGCGAGAAGGAGCTGGTCCGGCCAGGCCAGCACCAGAAGCCATTAATCAAACCGGAAAAGCCGCCCGGCTATATCCTCCTCCTGCTGCTGATGGTGATTTTTGTAATGGGGCTGGGACTGCTGGTAGCCGTGCCGGTCCTTGAAACCCAGCTGCGGCGGGAAAAAGAAGAGGAGCTTATATTCCGTGGCCGGCAATACCAGGAAGCCATCAGGCTTTACCAGCAGAAAAAACCCGGGGCCTACCCTTCTTCTTTAGAAGAGCTGGTCAAAGAAAAATGCCTGAGAAGAATCTATCCCGACCCCATGTCGGAAAACGGCCGCTGGCATCTGCTGTTGCTGCCCTCCGTCACCGAAGCCGGGCGCGGTTCAGTCCGGGCCGGTGAAGCCCGGGCTGCGGAAAAATTGCTGGTAGTGCCGGAAGAAAGCCTGAAGAAAATCAGGAATCCTNNATCCCCAGATAGTGGGGGTGGTCAGTTCTTCCCGGCAAAAATCGGTCAAAATCTACCAGGAAGAAGAATATTATAACAAGTGGCTATTTTATTACGGTCAGACCGAGGGCAAAAAACCGCAACTTATCTACCAGACCGGCGATTGACCGGGGCCTGTTCCCACCTTTTACCTATTTCTTCTTTCTCTACTTTTTCTTAACCCAGTCCGGCAGGATAAAAGACAGGCGCTGGTAAAGCTGGAGATTGTTGGCTTCGGCCTGGCCGGCCTTAAGTTCCAGCACATAGAGAGCCGGCAGGCGCGGCCGGTAGCCCGGACAGGGGTCCTGAGTGCAGGGCGGAACATTCTTCTCGATATGAACAATCTGCCGGTGGGAATTGAGCCAGATTATATCCAGCGGAATCAGGGTGTTCTTCATCCAGAAGGAGTACAGGTCCTCTTCCTCAAAGACAAACAGCATGCCCTGGTCCGGTTCCAGGCTATCCCGGAACATCAGTCCCCTTTCCCTTTCGGCCGGGCTGACGGCCAGTTCTGCTGTTATTTCGCGGCCGCTCGGCAGATAGACCTTGATGAACTTATCCCGCCGACCGGCCTGGCAGTAAAGCTGAGCGATGACCACCAGACTCAGAACGACCATTATCAAAGTGCGCTTCATGACAGATGTTTCCTTCACCTTGTTTTCTCCTGTTTTCATTTTGCCCCGAATCAAGGATTTTTTCAATGAACGGTAATCAGGGGAACAAAGCGCACCCCGATTAGCCTCTGTTCCTCCCATCCCTGCTCTTTCCTGGTAACCAGCACCAGCTCCTGGAAATCGGTGCCCACGGGAATGACCATCCGGCCGCCGATTGTCAGTTGCTCCACCAGGGCGGGCGGCACAGCAGGAGGAGCGGCCGTGACCAGGATGGCCTCAAACGGAGCCTCTTCAGGCCAGCCCCGGGTGCCGTCGCCCACCCGGAAGTGAATGTTCTGATAACCGAGTTTTTGCAGCACTTCCTGGGCCCGGCGGGAGAGCTCAGGAATCAGTTCCACGGTGTAGACTTCCCGGACTATCTCGGCCAAAACAGCTGTCTGGTAACCGGAGCCGGTGCCGATTTCCAGCACCTTCTCCCGTCCCCGGAGCTTCAGAGCTTCGGTCATGTAAGCCACGATGTAAGGTTGGGAGATAGTCTGACTTTCGCCTATGGGCAGGGGTTCGTCGCCGTAAGCCAGCTCCTTCATCTGCTCGGGAACAAACAGGTGCCGCGGCACCTTGAGCATGGCTTTCAGGACTTTTTTATCCCGGACCCCGCGGCGTCGGATCTGGTATTCGACCATGTCTTTTCTTTCCCGGTCATAGGTCGAATCCTGGTTCACACCCCCTCCTCGCCATCCGGCCCTGGGTTGAAGACGGTAAAACCGGTTGTCAGTAGGCCCGGGCAAAATAGGCCACAGTCCTGGCTTCCTACCCGCAGCCAACACAGCAGCCGGGCTGCTTTTCTTCCGGCTCAAGAGGCAGCACCCTGACGGTGGCCATAGTCTCTTCTTTAATCTTAGCTTCGCATTCTTCCCGGCCGCACCAGAAAGCCCGGATGAAACCGCGTTTATCCTCAATCGTTCTCTTGAAGTCCTCGTAATTTTCGACCTCCCGGGTGTTTTCCTTCTGAAAAGCGAGCGCCCGCTCGAACAGGGCTGTCTGAATAACTGCCAGCAACTCATCCACCCGGCCTTCGATTCCGCTCATCTCCAGGGCGGTTTTTTCCTGGCGGTCGCGGCGGACGGCAATCACCTGGTTGTTCTTGACGTCGCGCGGGCCAACCTCCAGCCGCAGTGGCACTCCTCTCATTTCCCACTCTGAGAACTTCCAGCCGGGGGTGTATTCGCTTCGCTCGTCCAGGAAAACCCGCAGGCCAGCCCGCTCCAGAGTGCTCTTCAGTTCCCGGGCCCGGGGCAGGACCGTTTCCTTCCAATTACCGATGGAGATGGGCACGATAACCACCTGGATGGGCGCCACCCGTGGCGGGAAAACCAGGCCCGAATCATCGCCGTGGGCCATCACCAGGGCCCCGATCAAGCGGGTGGAAACTCCCCAGGAAGTCTGCCAGACATACTGCAATTTCTGGTTGCGGTCTTCAAACTTGATATCGAAAACCCGGGCGAAATGCTGCCCCAGGTTATGAGAGGTTCCCATCTGCAGGGCCTTGCCGTCAGACATCAGGGCTTCTATGGCATAGGTGGCCTCGGCTCCGGCGAACTTTTCCCGGTCGCTTTTCCGGCCGTAAAGAACGGGAATGGCCAGCTCGGTTTCGACAAATTCCCGGTACATCTCCAGAATGCGCAGGGTTTCGGCCTGAGCCTCCTCCAGGGTCTCGTGGGCGGTATGCCCTTCCTGCCAGAGAAATTCGGTGGTTCTTAAGAAAAGACGGGTCACTTTTTCCCAGCGCACAACGTTTGCCCATTGATTGATAAGAACCGGCAGGTCGCGGTA
>DMVN01000153.1:0-2776 GCA_003476685.1 Acidobacteriota bacterium
GGGGGGGGCGGCGGCAGCGAGGACAGCGGCGGAAGGAGAGAGTGGAGGGGGTACTGGAGGAGCCGGTGGAATGGAAGGCGAGGGCCGGCCGATCAACGAGGTCAAACAGATTTCCTTCGTAACCGGGCCCAGCCGCACGGCTGACATCGAGGGCCAGTTAGAGCTCGGAGTGCACGGGCCCCTCCGCCTCCTGATTTTCATCTATGGCTGAATTATCATTCCGACTTTGCCATTTCCTGATCAGGTTAAGCTTGAGTCTGAAATTACCTTAGTTTCATGGTTTATAAGCCCGCACGCTTATGCTGACCACAGAAGACAGACTCTCCATCAGCTTCTCCAGCGGAAGGCCGAGTTTCTGGCTTATCTCTCGGGCTCGGGGTTCTTCTACCAGGAGTTCGACGGGATAACCCTTTTCAGTCAGAAGCTTTATGTCTATGAAACCCGCAGCTTTTATCGCCGAAAGGTAATCATCTTTGATTAGAGCCCCGGCCACACAGGCCACGTAAGCATCGAGCGACTGGCTGATTTCTTCAGGCAGGGGTTTGGTGAGCACCAGGTCTGAGACGAGCAGTCTGCCGCCCGGCCGGAGAACCCGNNGCGACTTCCTGCTGCATGGCCTCGGGCAGCTCCGCGGTCGTGACGATGTCCGAGATCGCCAGCCGCCCACCGGGTTTGAGCGCGCGGAAGGCATCGCGGAACACCTGCGGCTTGTTCGGCGACAGGTTGATGACGCAGTTGGAAATGATGACATCAACGCTAGAGTCGGCAACCGGCAGGTTTTCGATCTCGCCCAGCCGGAATTCAACATTCTTGAAGCCACTCCTGGCAGCATTGCCCCTGGCCCGCTCTATCATTTCTGGCGTCATGTCAACACCGATGACCCGGCCCGCAGGCCCGACCTGTCGGGCAGCCAGGAAGCAGTCAATTCCTGCGCCTGAGCCGAGGTCCAGGACAATTTCGCCCTGTTTCAGGCCGGCCAGGGCTGAGGGATTGCCGCAGCCCAGCCCAAGGTTGGCCTCCTCGGGAATGGCTTTTAGTTCGTCCTCAGTATAGCCGACCGTCATTCCGGTGTTCATCTGGGCCTCTTGTTGAGAGCCGCAGCAGGCAATTGATTGGGAACAGCAGGATTGTCCGGAAGTGGCGGCGGCGGCATAGCGCTTGCGAACAGTCTTTTTTATTTCCTCGTTTTTTATGGTCACAGGCGACCTCCTTTTCAGGTTTATGTCTTTTTACATCAAATCTTTTATTATCGGACCGAGTTTATCACGAATGAGCTCTTTGAGTTCGTCAGTTTTAATAAGGGTAAGACAGCAGGAACCCATGGCGCCGCGCCACAGGATAACCGCAAGCTTGTCTCCGGGCTTTAATCCCGCGGATTCGCGGATTTCTTTGGGGATGACCATCTGACCGCGCTCGTCCACGCTGACTATGGATTCGAGGGTGCAGCAGGGCAGGTCCTTTTCCTTGGCGCTTTTTTTGCTGGTAACCGGGTTTTCGTTCATCAGAAATCTCCTAAATATCAGATAATGCTGAATAATCTGAATTGGTTTGATTATACCAGACAGAAGCCTTCTGTCAAATAAGAATCGTAAAAATCAGGACACCCTACATTTTTCCGATTTTTTGCAAAAGAAAGGATCCACCCGAGATATACCTTCTTCTCTCCAACATTAAATTATTGTTAAAAGGGCTGGTGTGTGTTTGTCTGACCATGGTCTGGGGTGGTTGTTCTTTAACTGTGGCTGAAATCAAAAGAGCAAAGCGAGGATGCCGAAAGAAATAGCGTAGATAAACAGGCACAGTTTGTCTTCCGTTGTCCCCAATTGATCACGGATACGGGATAGGGTGACAAAATAAAATAAGGGCCGGTCTTCTTTCGAGGGCTGGGGGGCAAGAAGACAGTGCAAAATCCTATCAGGCATAATGAAGTTTCCCCCATACTTCAAGTGTGCTTCGAAGGCTGTGTGAAAAAAATCGAAAAAATGTAGGGTCTCCCGATTTTTGGGGTATAATAATTCTAACTTTGTGATCGGCCTGAGCATTTTGTCCGACAGACAAGAGGGCAAAAAATCTTAGGGAAGGAGATTCAGATGAGCATGTTTTGTTTCCAGTGTCAGGAAGCATTGAATAATAAGGGCTGCACCAAGATCGGGGTCTGCGGGAAAACCTCTGACGTGGCCAACCTGCAGGATCTTCTTATTTACAGCCTGAAAGCGATTTCGCTCTTAAATCAAAAGGCGCGGGAAAAAGGCCTGAACCGCGAAAAAACGGACCGCTTTCTGATAGAGGGGCTGTTCTCTACCGTCACCAACGTCAATTTTGACCGGAATTTCTTCCTGGAAAGAATCAAGCAGGCCGTGGCTCTGAGGGACAAAATAAAAGGCGAGCTCAAGCAGGCCGGGGTTGATGTGGCTGCCTACGAGAAGATGAAGGCTATCTCCTGGACATACAGCTCAGATGCGGACCTGGAGGCTATGGCCCCAGGGGTGGGAGTCCTGGCCACCCCGGACGAGGACAAGCGGTCGCTCCGCGAGCTGGTTATCTACGGGCTCAAGGGGATTGCCGCCTATGCCTTCCATGCTTACCAGCTGGGTTACAGGGATGAAGGGATATTCGAGTTCGTGGAAAAGGCGCTGGCGGCCACCCTGGACGAAAGCCTGAGCGTCGAGGAGCTCGTGGCCCTGGTTCTGGAGACGGGTAAGTACGGCGTGGAAACCATGGCTCTTCTGGACAAGGCCAACACTTCAACCTACGGGCATCCGGAAATAACTAAGGT
>DMVN01000153.1:2856-3029 GCA_003476685.1 Acidobacteriota bacterium
CACTTTGCCGGTAATTACGGTAGTTCCTGGTGGCTGCAGTGGAAGGAATTTGAGACTTTTAACGGGCCGATTTTGATGACCACTAACTGCCTGATGCCACCGCGTGAATCGTACAAGGACAGGGTTTACACGACGGGTGTGGTCGGGTTCAGCGGGCTGAAGCACATCCCGGA
>DMVN01000153.1:3103-3495 GCA_003476685.1 Acidobacteriota bacterium
GACAAGGTGGTCGAGGCGGTTAAGAGCGGGGCCATCAGGCGGTTTTTTGTCATGGCCGGATGCGACGGCCGGATGAAGAGCCGAGAATATTACACCGAGTTTGCCAAGGCCCTGCCCAAGGACACGGTAATTCTTACGGCCGGGTGTGCCAAATACCGCTACAACAAGCTGGGGCTGGGAGATATCGGTGGCATTCCACGGGTGCTTGACGCCGGGCAGTGCAACGATTCGTACTCGCTGGCAGTTATTGCCCTGAAACTCAAGGAAGTGTTCGGGCTGGACGACGTCAACAAGCTGCCGATTTCCTACAATATCGCCTGGTATGAACAGAAAGCGGTCATCGTGCTGCTGGCCTTGCTGTATCTCGGGGTGAAGAATATCCACCTGGGGCC
>DMVN01000153.1:3541-4957 GCA_003476685.1 Acidobacteriota bacterium
AAAATCGGGACACCGTAGATTTTTCCCCGTAGATTTTTCCGATTTTTTTTGGGAAGGATGGGGTTCAGCCGAGATATTCATCCTTCTGGCCAACATTAAATCATTGTTTTAAGGGCTGATGTGTGTTTGCCTGACCATGGTTAGGGGTGGTTGTTCTTAAGCCTGGGTCAAAAGAGTGAAGCCAAAGAAGCAAAAAGATAGCAATGGTAAATCAGGCGAAATCTGTCTTTCGTTACCTGCAATTGATTATGGATATGAGATGTGCCTGACGAAATAAAATAAGGCCCCGTCTTTTTTCGAAGGTTGAGGGTTGGGCAAGAAGACAGCGCAAAATCCTATCAGGCATGGTGAAGTTTTCCCCATACTTCAAGTGTGCTTCGAAGGCTGTGTGAAAAAAAATCGGAAAAATGTAGGGTGTCCCCATTTTTTGTTAGTGGTAAAATATATCGCTGAAAGAAAAAATCCTGGAGAGAAAAATGCAGAAAATCAGCCCGGAACTGGTGAAGACGCTGCAGGAATTCAGCCGCAGCTGGAGAGTGAAGCGGGATAGGGCTTTTTCCGGGCTGGACTTTGAGGGGCTGCGAGACGAGTTGGCCCGGATGAAGGACGAGGCGGTTGAGCAGAGCGATGAGCTCCTGGATAAGTTCATGGTGAGGGCCGCGGCCAGGGGCAGCCATGTCCATTTTGCTGCTGACAGCAAGCAGGCAAACGAAATAATATATCGGGTGTTGAAAGAGCGCGGGGTCCAGGTGCTGGTCAAGGGCAAGAGCATGGTCAGCGAGGAGACCGGGCTGAATGAGTATCTGCGGAAACGGGGAATTGAAGCCCGGGAAACCGACCTGGGCGAGTGGATAATCCAGTTGGCTGGCGAAGGGCCAACCCACATGGTTATGCCGGCCATCCATCTCAACCGGGGGCAGGTAGCCAGGATTTTTCAAGAGCGGCTGGGGGAGCCAGTGCCGGAGGACATCAGCGGGCTGGTCAAGGTGGCCCGGCGCCATGTCAGAAAGAAAATCCTGGAGGCCGGGGCGGGTTTGAGCGGGGCCAACGCCCTGCTGGCTGAGGAAGGAGNNAGGCATACTGCTGGTGACCAACGAGGGCAACGGGCGGCTGGTGACCAGTGTCCCGCCGGTGCATATCGTGCTGACCAGCCGGGAAAAGGTGCTGCCGTCGTTGAAGGAAGCCCTGGCGCTGCTGCGGGTGCTGACCCGAAACGCCACCGGCCAGGAGATATCAAGCTATGTCTCGGTCATCGCCGGACCGCCGCGGGAAGAGCAGCATATCGTCATCGTGGATAACGGACGCAGCCAGATGCGACGGGATTATGAATTTCGGGAAGTGCTGCGGTGCATCAAATGTTCGGCCTGTTTAAATGTCTGCCCGGTTTATCAGTTGGTCGGCGGGCAGGAATTTTCT
>DMVN01000171.1 GCA_003476685.1 Acidobacteriota bacterium
TATCGTCGGCATCTGCGCCGTCATTTTTCTCTTCGGGAAAGGGAATGCTGCCAACCTGGTTGAACCCCAGCCGGGTAGATTTTCCATGAATTTGCTGAGTGCTTTTGGCGTGGCCCTGGTGGCAACCTTCTGGGCCTACAAGGGCTGGGAATCGGCCACCTACAGCGCGGGAGAAGTCAAACAGCCGGAGCGCAACATGCCCCTGGGAATATTGATAGGCCTGACTGCGGTCATTGCCCTCTATCTTCTGGCCAACCTGGCCTACCTGTACGTGCTGCCGGCCGGGGTAATTGCCCAGACGCCGCGGGTGGCGGCCGAAGCTATGAAGGTGGCGGTGGGGCCGGCCGGGGCCTCCATTATTTCTTTTATTATTCTTTTTTCCATCATGGGCGCGGCCAACCAGAACCTGCTCTGCTCGCCCCGGGTCTACTTTGCCATGTCTCGGGATGGGTTATTCTTCAAGAACATTGCCCGGGTTCACCCCCGTTACCTGACCCCCCATGTTTCAATAATAGCCATAAGCCTGTGGAGTGTTGTTCTCAGCCTGTCGGGGACGTTTGAGCAACTCTTTACCTATGTCGTTTTCGGCCAGTGGCTGTTTTTCGGGTTGACCGGGGCGGCCGTATTTGTTCTCAGAAAGAAACGACCGGACCTGCCCCGTCCCTACAAGACCTGGGGTTACCCGCTGACCCCGGCCCTGTTTGTCCTGGCCGCCTTCTTGATTTCCCTGAATTCGCTGCTGAAAGAATTCTGGAACTCGCTGGCCGGGCTGGCCATCATCGTCCTGGGGGTGCCGGCCTATTTTTACTGGAAGAGAAAAGAAACCACATCCTCACCCGGGGCCACCGGGAAATAGCTGGTTGCCTCGCAGTTTAATGACCACGATCTGAGGCCGATTTTCTGGCAGATGAAAAGAATTCTTTTAATTCAGCCGCCGCTCCAGGATTTTTACACCACACCCATCCGCCTTTATCCTCTCGGTCTCCTGTATGTGGCCTCGGTGCTTAAAACCTGCGGCTTCCAGGTGGAAATCCTGGACTGCTTGACCCCCCTGCGGCCGAAGTCCCTGCTCCTGCCCGAGAAATTCTCCTACCTGAAGCCATACCTGGGACAGCCTCATTTTTTTAAGCGGTATCAGCATTTTGGCTGGCCGGTGGAAAAGTTGGTGGCCAGGGTGGGGGAGAGAGGCCCGGATCTGGTTGCCTTGAATTGTTCCTTTGCTGCCTATTTCAGCACAGCTGCCGAACTTATCCTGGCGATTAAGAGAAAATACGGGATGCCGGTCATGGTCGGTGGCAACCAGGCTACCTGCTGCCGGGAAGAAATCAGAAGCCGGCTGCCGGAAATTGATTATGTGCTGGCTGGCCCGGCCGTCATCGGCCTGGCCTATGATTGAGGATAAAACAACAAGTAAGCCGCCCGGCTCGATCAATATATGAATAGTTGTTCATATATTGACTGAGGCTAAACGCGGAGCCGGGCTGGTCGGAAATGAATGTAATTAAGACAATGAAGTTCCTGAAGACAACAAAAATTCATAGCCGCGGTTTATTGAGTGGAGGCAGGGAAGAAAAATTAGAATTCAAAAGGCTGGGCGGCCGTCTTCGACCACCACCCGTCCGTTTTTAAGCACGGTTTTAACCGGGTTGCGGCCGAGTTCGTAGGCCAGGAAAAGGTAGGAGGGCAGGTCGCACAGGATGAGGTCGAAATCCTTCCCCGGCTCCAGCGAGCCCACCTGTTTTTCCCGGTCGATGGCATAGGCCGCATTGATGGTGCAGGCATTGATCGCTTCCTCCACCGTCAGCCGCAGCGTGAATACTCCGAGCTGCAGCACGAACAGCATCGATAGCAGGTGAGAGCTGCCGGGATTAAAATCAGTGGCCAGGGCCACCACCGCCCCCCGGTCGAGCAATTCCCTGGCCGGGGCTTTTCTGTCCATCATCAGAAAGAACGACACCCCGGGCAGAAGGACGGCTGCCGTCCGGCTGCGGCTGATTTTTTCCAGTCCCCCGGGGGTTATGTTTATCAGGTGTTCGGCTGAGCGGGCTCCCAGCTCCACTGCCAGTTCAGTGCCGCCGATGGGCTCGAATTCGTCGGCGTGAATTTTGAGCTTGTAACCGAGCTTCAGGGCAGCTTCGGCCAGCTCCCTGGTTTCCTCCAGGTTGAAGACCGTCGGCTCGCAGAAGATGTCGAAGAACTCGGCCAGCTGGCGCTGCCTGACCTCTGGCATGATTTTGTTTTTTAATAATTCCAGATAAGCCCGGCGGTCAGCCCTGTATTCCGCGGGAATTTCATGGGCGCCCATGAAAGTCGGGACCAGGCTGACCGGCTGTTCCCCCTGCAATTGCCTGACCACCTCCAGCTGTTTTATTTCATCCTCGAAATTTAAACCGTAACCGCTCTTGGCCTCAACCGTGGTGGTGCCGTTGAGCAGCATGATTTTTAGCCGCTTGCAGCACAGGTCCTTTAACTCTTCTCTGGAGATGCTTCTGGTGGCTTTGACCGTCGTCTGAATGCCCAGACCCAGGGCTGCCAGCTGCTGGTAGGTGTAGCCCTGGAGTCTCAGGGAAAATTCCTGCGACCGGTCGCCGGCAAAGGGCAGGTGAGTGTGGCAATCAACCAGGCCGGGCAGTCCTACCAGTCCCGAACCGTCCAGCACCCGGGCGCCGTCTGTCAGGCTAACTTTTTCCCGGAATTCTTTTTCCGACCCGATAAAAACCACCTGCCCCCGGTAGCCAGCAACCCAGGCTTTTTCCATCAGCCCGACTTCTTTCATGGCCGGGCCCTTTCGGGGGGCCGGCCCGCTGCAGGTTAGCAGCTGGTTTAGGCCGGCTACGGCCAGGTCAGCGTAAATCATTGGGCGTTTTCCTCATCGAACTCTGCCTGGCTTTTCT
>DMVN01000183.1 GCA_003476685.1 Acidobacteriota bacterium
AAGGCACTTCCAGATTCTTAAAGCGGCATAAAATAGAAAACATCAGGCTTCATAAAATTCACCAGCCACACCAGCCCAACCTGAAAGATTACCTGATGGGGAAAAAGATTGATTTCCTGATTTCCATACCGCATACCGAAAAAAGAATTGAATTCGACTCCGACTCCCGGATGCGACGTCTGGCCGTAGACCTGGGTATCCCGGTCATCACCAACCTGCAGTTAGCCGAAGCTTTCGTCAACGCCCTGAGGCTTCGCCGCCTGGAAGGCCTTAAAATCAAAGCCTGGCAGGAGTATGAGTAAATCTGATATTGTCTCTTATACCCTCTATATCGTTTTCATAGTCTAACCGTGAATTCGTTTTTACCCAGGCCATAACCGTACCATGTCGATTAAGCTTACAGAAACAACCTGGTTACCTCAACAATAATTCTTTGGCCAACCTAAAAACGATGTCTTAACCGGAAAGAACAAGTGGCTTGACTTAAAACTTTAAATGAGTATAAACAAGTCAAAGGCTTATTTCATGAGGGCAAAACAAGAGAGCTGTTCGCGCCACCTAATCTAGCAAAGAAACACCCGCGCCCTGACTTCTGGAAATTAGCCTTTCAGGTTGAAGGAGGGCATTATGTCAGACCCAAATCCCCTTAACCCGGGAAATGGCGACAATGGCCAGAAGAAAAACAAACTGACCAGAAGAAAATTCCTCTCCTACGCCGGGATACTCGGAGCCACTCCAGTTATCGGCCAGTTGCAGCAGATTCAGAAAAAAATTATCCCGCAAAAACAGATAGTCTTACCGCAGACCGGGCTGATGATTTCAGCTCTGAGGCCCGACGACCTGCTCTATCTTGATTTCGAATTTATCAACCTCAAGCTGGTCAACCTGCCGCGGCCCCATCTGGTCAGAGAGAATGTTTCCCAGCCGGCCTACCTTATCGTCCATTTCCCGCCGCAGAGTATCGCCGAAGAGGCTTTTTATGAAGCCAGCACCCCGGCCGAATCTGAAACCCCCAAGCCACCACCGGTTTTTTCCAGAATCTCAGGACCCAGCCGCCTGGCCTTTCTCGTTCCTGATGAAATGAAAGAGGTCCCGCTGACCCTGGAATCACTCCTGGCCTGGCATCTTTACCAGCCGAGCCTGGTCCCGGTTGCCCTGGCCCCCTCAGTTCCGGGTCAGGCTGGGCCCAGAGCAGTTCAGCCTAAAACTGGAACCCCGGCTACTGCTACCCGCTCTCTCCTGACACAAACCGGGCCCTCAACCCAGAACCTATACTTAAAACAAAACAGGCTGGCTCAGGCTCAAGTCGGTCCGGCCTTAAAAGCCCTGCTCAAACCTTCTCCACCCGAAAAATTTCACACGGTGATCGAGATGCCCTACCGGCTGATTCTTTCGCCCAATGCTTATAATGTCTGGCTGCACACGGCCGGAGCCACCTCTACCGCCGGCTGGACCGAGCTCTGGCACACCCGGCTGGCTGCTCTCAATCCGGATGGCTCGGTCAGCGAATCAGACAATCCTTACCTGGCCGTTCGGGCCGTCTGGTCGCCAGATGTTGATGTTAACAACCTGGTTGGGCCTGACCCGGAACATAAAGCCCGACCGCGCCTTTCTCTCGACCCCAACGACCGCCACCAGATTGTTCACCTGAGCAGCAATTTTACCCTCCGTAACCCGGATAATTCAGCCTACGAGCCCAAGCCGGTTAAAGTCAACCGGATGATTCTGAGCCCGCTGGGAGCCTGGCTGGACTCCATCGGCAACTGGACCCCGATGTCGCCGCTATCGGTGGTCACCTGGCAACACCTGGCCTCCATGGGCCGCGACCATTTTGTCAAGGTGGTTTACCGGGGATACCTTCTGCCTTTCGGCCACCGGGCCGCTCTGGTCAAAGAGACCGAGAGAAAATTTTATAAAGGCAAGGATGGCCAGAATATCGCCTACCTATTCCAGAAAAAATATATCGTTATCCGCGACCCGGATCGCACCTTCCCCGCACCCTTCCAGCAATACGACGGGCGGGAAGTGCCATTCAAGCTGGTCAAAATCACCACCAGGAAGACGCCACCGCTCGACCCTCCCGAAAATACCCAGGTTCTGCCGGATTCCGGTCAGCAGGCTTTCTGGCCCAAAGTCGGCGGTCAGGATTTCGAATTTCACTTAATCGCCACCGACCAGGAAGGCCGGGAAGTTGAGTTTCGGATGCCCATGGTCTTCGTAGAAAACTTCTATGCCTTCAACCAGAACAAGCTCAACCAGGTAATCGGAGCTTATAATTCAAAATCTACAACTCCAGTGGTGAAGAGAAAACCCGACCTGATGGGCCAGAGCATTTCTTTTGCCCCGGAGAAGAAAAAAGGTGACACCACTTTCGAAACTGAATCCCTGACCTGGCAGGTGGTGGAAGCTAAACCAAACTCTTCACCGCAGGCCTTCGAAATGCAGGACCAGCCGATGTGCTTTCCGGCCCTGGAGGAAGCCTCCATTGCCATCCCGGCCCTTAAAAACCTGGTCGGATTTGACAGCACCCAGGTGAAGTACGCCGAGGCTTATATCAAGAACGGCCTCACTCCATCCGGCAACAAGGGCGAATTGATTTTCCAGGTTCTCAACCCCCCTCGCCTGGATTTTGCCGCCGGCGGTAAAGCGGAAAAATCCGGCGGAATCGCCACCCCCAGTTTTTCCATAGTGGGCCTGTCCAGAATCCTGGGCCCGGTCGGGGCCGGGCTGTCTGATTCTGCCCCGGACCCGGTAGCCCAGGCTGCCGGAGCCCTGAACGACATCGTGGCCGGAAAGTTTGACCCCAAGAAGTTCTTCAGCGATAAAGCCAAAATTCTCGGTGGGATCCTGCTTCAGGACCTCATCGACCAGGTTAACGATTTTACCAGCCCGGCCAACAGCGGTAAGGCTCTGACCATAAAGAACGAACAGGTTTATGAAAGCGACGGCAAAACCCCGGCTGGCATCAAGACCCTGCTCAAATGGACACCGAGCGTCCACGATGTTCTGATTTTTGTAGCCAGCCGGGACGGGACCAAGTCCACACTCACCCTGAATGTCGAAGCTATCAACTATTTTAACGGGAAGGAATCGACCTACAAGGTCAAGGGTGAACTCACCGATTTTACCCTGGACCTGATAAAAGGCATAACCACTTTTATCCTGGTCAAATTCTCCAAGTTCACCTTTACCGCCGAGAAAGGCAAGAAGACCGATGTCGACCCGAAAATCGCTTCGCTCGACTTCCAGGGCCCGCTCAAGTTCATCAAGGAACTGCTGGATAAAATTCCGTTGCCGGGTGGCTTCAGCGACGCCGACGGCGGTTTTGGCGGGAAGCCTATCGTGAAGGTGGATGCTTCGGGCGCCAAGCTTGGCTATGCCCTGTCGATTCCGGATGTGGCCTTTGGCGTATTCACCCTGCAGAACTTAAAATTCACCGGCGAAATTTACCTGCCCTTTACCGGTGACCCGGTTTCCCTGCGGTTTGCTTTCAACGAGAAGAACAATCCCTTCCTGGTGACTGTGGCCATGTTCGGCGGCGGCGGCTTCTTCGCCATCGTGCTCCAGCCCCACGGAATAAAACTCATTGAGGGGGCGCTGGAATTCGGCGGCAGTTTCGCCATGAATATCGGCGTGGCCAGCGGCGGAGTAACCCTCATGGCCGGCATCTACTTCAAGTATGAAGATGACGCCCTGACCCTGACCGGTTATGTCCGCTGCACCGGCGAGCTGGATGTCCTGGGGCTAATCAGTATCTCGGCCGAATTCTACCTGGCTCTGACCTACGAAGAAGCCCGGAACCGGGTCTGGGGCCAGGCTTCCCTGACTGTCAAAATCAAGATCGTCTTCTTCAGCATCAAGGTTACTCTGAAAGTCGAAAGAGAATTCGGGCATTCACCGGCCCCGCTTTTCTGCGACCTGATGGAAGAGAAAGACTGGCTGGCTTACTGTGAAGCCTTTGCCTGAAAGTGAGGACCACCATGGCTAAATCAACTGTAATGTGGACCTTATGTCCCAACGGAATCAAGGACGGGAAACTGCAGTTTTCAGCTGCAGTCTCCATCCGCCTGGAAGAAGGCTCCGGCGGGAAAACCCCCAGCTTGAACCTTTTCCCCGAAATCCTCAACTGGCCAGAGACGGTCAAAGCCATCAATTTCGGTGTGACCTATGATAAGAAAAAGTCGGCCGAACCGGTCGAAGCCAGGCGGGTTTCACCCGACCCGGACCTGGAGCTCTGGCAGGCCATCTTCAAGCCGGAAGCGCCGGTCTTCAATTTTAAGATGGCTGACCTCAGTAAAAATCTGGTGGTCTCCTACCCGGTTAAAAACGTCCTGACCTTTGTCGCTTCCACCTATCTGAACGTGGCTTCAGAATCACCGGAAGAACCGCCTCCAATGGAAAAACTTTTCCATACCGATGGCCTGGCCCAAATCCGGCTCAAACCCATCACCGATGTCCGCCTGGCTCAGACCGTTCAGCTCCGGACCACCCAGCAGGTTATGGCCCAGTCGGTTAGACGCGAAGCCGAAAGCCAGAAAATAAAAGCCGTCCAGGTTACTCCCCTGCCCCAGCCACCCAAGGATTTCTTTCTGCTGCGGGATTTCCACAAACCGAAAAACAGGATAACCCTTGACCCCAAGACCAAGCAGCCGATAATCAAGAAAGTCCCCATCACCAAACCCCAGATTGATTTTCACCAGGCCCTGGCTTTCATCACCAATTATCCTGCCCTGATGAGGCTGCTCGGACTGGCCATTGATTTCGAGCTGGAGGTCCCAGCCGATTTTCCGTCGAGCGGCTGGATCAAAATTGTGCCCCAGGGCCGGAACGATGAGACTCCACGGACTGCTTACAATTACGACCCGGGCCGCGGAATCTTTGAAGCTGCAAGCAGCCAGAAGCCGCCCGAGGTGGTCAACGGTTTTCTGAACCTGGCCGACGATGAGCAATACGACCTTGTCCAACTTGACGTGGATGCCGTAGCCCTGAAAACTGCCGAGCTGGCTGACACGGCCGAAACCAAAGAAAAAGCCGACCTTCCGGCCCTGCGCTCGAGCGGGCTGGGGGTGGTCAAAAATGAACAGGCCAAAAGCATAGCCAAAGTTCTGGTGCGAGCGGTGGAGCTCAACTCCGACCTGGTGCGCAAGAGAGAGTTAACCCTGTATGCCGAAGACCTGATTCAGGGCT
>DMVN01000107.1 GCA_003476685.1 Acidobacteriota bacterium
CGGCCTACGTCAAGCCGCCCCAGCCCAATCCCGAGCGGGACAGGGCCCTGGCCGAGTTCCGGGCTAAGTACGGCAACTGGCGTAATGTCCAGGATGAGGAGCTACGCCGTAAGATCATGGAAGAGATGCAGGAGCTTAACCGGAAATTTCCGGCCGACCTGGCTACGGTCCAGGACCTGGTCGACCATATTGACCATGTGGTCAGGCTGGTGGGCGTAGATTACGTGGGTATCGGTACCGACTTTGACGGCGGCGGTGNNAGTTGCAACGATGTCAGCCAGATGATCAACGTCACGGTCGAACTGTTGCGCCGCGGCTACAGCCCCAAGGATGTTGAAAAAATCTGGGGAAAGAATTTCTTCCGGGTTTTTAACCGGGTGCAGGAAGTGGCCCGGCGGTTGAACCAGTCCTGAAAGCAGATACGGGGAAGTACGGCCTGCTTCCCTGTGTTCTGGAACTATCGCGGCCCGGTTAAGGTTCCCGGGTGATTTTAAGGCGAGATTAAGTTATTATTTATAGATGATGACGATTTCTGGACGGACTCGATTCCCTGGGCGACACCTGAAGTCGGGTCTTTTCTGCCTGGTCATTTTGCTCCTGGGCGGCCTGGTGGCGGCTTCTGTTCAGGAAGAAACCCCCCGGCCGAAACCTGGGGGGGAGCTCAGGGTCAGGCCGCTCGGCTCGGCCCTCAACACCGACCTGGACCCGGCTGGAAGCGGCTATCCCCTGGTAATCGAGCACCTGTACGAGGGGTTGGTCCGGCTGGACCAGAACCTGAACATCCTGCCTGGCCTGGCCGATTACTGGTCAGTGGCCGAAAACGGCCGGAAAGTTATCTTTTACCTGAGGCAGCAAGCCTTTTTCCATAACGGTCAGGAGGTAACGGCGGCCGATGTTAAATTTACTTACGAAAGATTGTTTAAGCTGAAAAGCCGGCCTGTCTTTTTCCAGTTTGCCAGCCGCATCGAAGGGGGAGAAGAGTTCTGGAACGGACTGTCTCCAGAGGTCAGTGGCCTGCGGGTGGTCGATAAGAAAGTTCTGGAAATTGATTGGAAGCAGCCCGGCATTCCCAATTTTTATTTTCTGGCTGCCGATTTCGCCAAGATTCTTCCGGCCAGTCCGGTTCAGTCTCAGAAGAAAAAGTTTTTCGAAAAACCAGTTGGGGCCGGGCCCTTCAGGTTTGATTACTGGCTCCGGAATACCCGCCTGGATATTATCGGCATCAGGCTTGTCCGAAACGAAAACTATTTTACCCGCAAGCCCTTCCTGGAGGCAGTGGAAATCAGCCCCGTGTTCCGGCTGGAGGATTTTTTTGAGAACGAGATCCAGGTGATTCCTTACCTGACCTTCAGGATTCCCCGGGATAAATACCAGATTCTGGAAAGCAACCTATTGCAGCTGAGCTACCTGTTTTATAGCTGCCATCTTCCTCCTTTTGACAATCCGGAAGTTCGCCGGGCGCTGCCAGCTTTCCTGGAAAGGAGGCAGTTAGCCGGGCTGGCTTCCACCACGGCCAATTTCTGTCAGGTCATGGACAGCTACCTCCCGCCCTTCCTGCCCGGTTTTATTCCTGAAAGCATCGAACGAAATCAGAATCTCAGCCGGGTGCTCCAGACACTGGAAGCGGCCGGCCTGGGCCGGGTGGATAAACCGCTCACCGTGAATATTTTCTTTGAAGTGGCCAATAAGGACCTCATCCCCACCCTCTATCAGTTTTTACGCGATGAGTTGAAGCCGGCCGGGATAAAACTCGAGTTAAAGCCGCGGCCCTCCCCGGAAGAGCTGGCCCAGGAGAAAACACCCTACCTTTTCTACCTGGACTGGCAGCCGGACCTGCCCGACCCGGAATTTGTGCTCCAGCCTCTTTTTCAGTCTGAAGCCACCCTTAACCGCAGCTATTTTCATTATAAAAATCCACGGCTGGACGAATTGCTGGAGGCTCAGAAAAACAGCCTTAATTCCGACCGCCGCCTCAATGTTTTCAAGCAGATAGAGAAGATCCTGCAGGAAGAGGCCCCGGCCCTGCCGCTCTTTTTTCACAAGCAGAGACTGGCTTACCAGCCCTACCTGAAGAATCTGAAAGCCCGGACGGGTGACTTCATGGTCCTGAATCTGAAAGACGTCTGGATGGATAGATGATTAAGATAACCAGGCCCCGGATTTCAATTTACGGCCAGCTGGTCTTCTGGACTTCCGTTATCATCCTGCTGATGATGTTCGGGGTGCTCTATATCATTCAGACCAGAGAAGTCCGGGCCATCTATCAGGAAAAAAGAGAACGGGGCCTGGTGATGGTCAGGTATATCTCTGAAATGAACCTCAGGCGTCTGGTGCTCTGGGACCTGGAAGCCATAGATGAGAATATTTCCGGCCTGATCAGGGAAGACCTGGCCTATGTAATTTTCTATGATGCGGATGCCAAGCCGGTGGTGGTCAGCGAGAGCATCGCCGATAATTCAGAAATTATCAACCAGACCAGCTGTGCTGGCCAGGTTTCTCCTGATGATGTTTTTTACCAGAACGTCAGGCTGGTCAGCGGCGGCCAGGTCCTGGAAGTGATGGAAATTGAAGTCCCGGTCTTCATCCCCGGCTCCGATAAAAAATGGGGCTCAGTGAAAATCGGTCTCAAACTGGAAGATGTTTACCGCCGCATCCAGAAGACCAGGCTGGTGCTCCTGGGTTTCGGGCTGGCCGCCTTTCTCCTGACTGTTCTGGGCACCAACCTGCTGGCCCGGCGGATTACCCGGCCCATCAAGAACCTGGTGGAGGGAACCCGCCGGATTTCCCGAGGCGATTTCAGCTATCGGATTCCGGTCATCTCTTCTGATGAAATCGGGGTCCTGACCCGGAGTTTCAATGACATGGCCGAGGAGCTGCAGCGAGCCAGGGAACAGATGGCAGAAGCAAACCGCCGGTTGCTCCAGGCCGAAAAGCTGGCTTCCATCGGCCGGCTGTCGGCCACCATCGCCCACGAAATCCGCAACCCGCTGACCTCAGTTAAACTGAACATTCAGAAACTGGCTGAGAGCAACTCCCTGGATGAGACCGAACGGGAACATCTGGCCATTGCCCAGGAAGGCATAGACCAGATTGAGAAGTTTATCAAGGAATTGTTGAGTTATACCAGGGCTTCCAGTCTGCAGAAGGATTATTTTTCCCTGGAGGAAATCCTGGAAGAAGCGGTCAAGGGACTGCAACCCTGCCTGAAGGAAAAGGGAATCCGGCTGGGAAAAAACTACCAGCAGGGCTTGCCGCCAGCCTATGTGGATGCCGACAGGCTGCGCCAGGTGTTCATCAATGTCTTGCGCAATGCCTATGAGGCCGTCGACCAGGGAGGCGAGATCGAGGTCGGGCTAAGGTTGAATCAGGCTGAAGGCCAGCCCTGCTTTGAGGTCAGGATTAGCGACAACGGCTGCGGTATACCGGAAAAGGACTGGGAAAATATTTTTGAACC
>DMVN01000145.1 GCA_003476685.1 Acidobacteriota bacterium
TATGCAGATGCTGTGGCCATGAGCGAGTCGGCCCTGACCTATGAAAAAAATGACCCGATGCTGTGGGGCAACCTGGCCGATGCCGCCCATTTTGTTCCTGGATATGAGGAAAAGTCCGAACAAGCCTATGACCGGGCCATAGAACTGGCTGAAAAGAAGCTGGCTTCCGACCAGGGCAATGCCGGGTTGCGTTCGAGTCTGGCTGTTGGCCTGGCCAAGAGACAGAATGCCGCCCGGGCTCTGGCTGAGATCTCAGAGTCCCTGAAAATTAAGCCGGATGACCCGACGGTGGTGCTCAAGTCGGTAGTAGTCTATGAGCTTTCAGGGGACAGGGAGAAAGCCTTGCAGGCCCTGAGGCAGTATTTGGCCCTGAAAGGTCCGAAGGGAGAGGTTCTGAGAGAGCCGTTCCTGGCCAGTTTGCGTCGGGCCCCTGAGTTCAGCGAAATCATGGCCAGAGGGAAGTAGGGAAAAAATAGTTGAAGGTTAGGTCAGGGTAGGGAGGCGGGAGAAAGAAAGGACAAAGATAACATAGAAACAGAGCCCGGGCTCTGAACAAATATAAAGTTTCGTCGCTCGGCCGGCGAGAACTTAAAAAAAGGAGGTAAAATGATAAACAAAAAAGNNGGTAAGGGAAAAGTTCCATGTAGTCAAGCTGAGGATCACCTTAAAAGGAAAGCTGGTGTGTTTGCCCGAAAAAGTGGTGCTGAAACCGGGAGACAAAATTATCTGGAGATGGAGTGGGGCCCAGGATTATCCTTTCGGGTTGATAATCAAATCGCCTTATACCCCTCTGACCAGGCCTTTCTATACCACTTCACTTAAGCCTGGGGTGGAAAAGAAGATCGAAGCTAATGCCTTCAGGTGTGCCCCAGCCGGACATTATCACTATCTGGTCGCAGCTTATGTTGATAATAGAATCCTGGTGGAGGACCCGGAGATAATTGTCCGTCCCCCTGATAAAGGAGGTCCCTAAAACGGGGGACACAATACTCGTTTACTAATTTTTTTGACAATTGATGTCACACCGGAGGCAAAACCTGGCTCCTTGTCTTAATTTATGATGTGGAGATTGGGGAATATGTATATGGCTATCTAAATTCAAATCTAGATCTTAAACCGACAGCCAAGTGCCAGGTAAAGCTATAATTTTATTAATAATAAATAATTACCCGCCCCCATATTTCAAACATAAAACTTTTACCAGTGCAGATACGTATAATTTTATGAATTTGCTTCTTTGCTAAAATTATAAATGGAGAGGCGCAATGCGAAGAAGTAATTTAAGGTTCTTAGGGTTTTTTCTTGGATTAAACCTGATTTTGATCGGCCTGTTAATTCATCGCCTGCCTTCTTATGCAGCTCCGGACAAGACTGATGTCCAGATAATAGAAAACAAAGCCAGGCCCTCAGGTTCAGAGACACTGACTCTCAAGAAGGAATTAACCATCGGTAAGCTGAAGGAAGGCGGAAGTATGTTTGGGGCCATAGCTGGAGCTGCGGTTACGGCTGATGGCCGGATCGTGGTCCTCGATTCCAAGTTCAAGAAAATAAATATTTTTGATCCAGCTGGCCAGCTGCTCAAAGAGTTTGGTCGGGAAGGCCAGGGGCCAGGAGAGTGGACTTGGCCGATTGGGCTGCAGCTGGTTTCGGACCGTCAGTTTGTAGTCGCCGATGGTGGTGCCCGGAAACTGGTTTACCTGGACCTTGAAGGTAATTTATTGAAGGAAGTTTCTTACGCCAAGAAAAGGGCCCTCATGAAAATAATAGAATCTGGCGGCCGTTATGTTACGACTGAGATTGGCCTGGAAGGAAATTCCTTAGCCTGCAATGTGGCAATTCTTGATGCCAATTTTGACCAGCTTTTTAAGATTGACACTTTGCTGATGCCCATGCCAACGGGTAGCACAAAAATTAATCCCTTTGACACGGCTTTTGATTTTTGTCTGGATAGCAAAGGCAATATTATCTATGGTCGGGCGATGGCTTATGAGATTAAATATTTCAGGCCAGAGGGCAAGCTGTTTAAGATAGTCAAGAAAGAATATCAACCGCAGACTATCAGCGAAAAAGACAAGCAGGAATTATTGAAGATAATTCCGGAGAGGGGGCCGATAAATATGAAAGAGATGTTTGTCTTTCCGGAAAAATATCCTGCTTTTTCTGGGCTATTTGTAGATGAGGAAGACCGCCTCTATGTTCGGACTTTCGAGAAAGGTAAAGAAAAGAATGCCTACCTGGTTGACATCTTCAATCCCGATGGGAAATTTATAGCCCGCTGCGAAATGCCGGAAGGTGTCTTGCTAATGAAGGCCGGGAGGCTGTACGCAGTGGAAAAAGACGAAGAGGATTATCCATATCTGTGTTGCTATCAGGCCACCTGGAAAAAGTAAACTGGGGACACGAGCCATATTTCCTAATTTCCAGTGGAAAATAGAAAATATAGATATTGTCCCTATTTTCCAATTTATTATGGTTTTGGTGGTCAGGACAGAAGTGGTTGGGAGGAGAGGCGGCCGGAGAAGCCAGGCCGCTGACCTGCTCTGTATTGCTCTTTAAGACAGGTCGCAGGAAAGATCAAAGAATTGGGAAACGAGTATTGTGTCCCCCTTTACCAGGCCAGGCGGGCTTTTTCAAAGAGGAAAGTAGCGGCGATGTAGAGTTCGGCTGAAACCGAATACGACTTCCTCCGGCCCTCCTGCTCGGCCTGGTTGAGGTAGTCATTACCCCAGTCAAACAGCCAGGTATCATCCGGCTTGGTTTGTTCCTTTATAACTTCGGCAGTCTTCCTGGCGTTCAGGGCCATGGTTCTTAATTTTTGTAGGTCGGCTACTTCGTTCCCGCCCTTCAGACTCATGGTATAGACCAGGTTAAGAATTTTGTAGAGAGTCTCAGCCGAGCTGAAATCATTCTTGTTGTAGGCGGCCTGGGCTTCCTTTTCTTTTTCTGAAGCTACCCAGAACAGCAGATTACCCTTTCCGGCTTTGTTGTTCTTCTCGGCCTGGAGCCGGGACTGTTCCATAATTTTCCGGGCTTCATCAGCCCGTTCTTTTTCCTGAACCTGGTCCAGGAGCCGGCGCAACCGGGTTTCCCCGTGAGCCAGGCTGCCCTGAGATTCTTCAATTTTGCCCGCTTTTTCCAGCTGCTGGCTTTCGGCAACCTTGGTTTCAACTTCGTCCAGCATCTTTTGGTAGGGTGATTCAGCCGGCAGCGAAGCTCTTAGCTCGGCCAGCTTTTTCTGGAAGGCTTCCGGGTTTTTCATCTGGAGATATTTGTAGCTTTCCTTGAGCATGGAGGCCACAAATGGTGGCAGGTCGGGAGAGACCGTCGGCCCCGGCCCGGACTTAGCTGGTATCTGGTCCCGGTCAGCAGGGGTCTGGGGTGGCCGGCTGAGGTCCGGGGGTGGTTTGACTTTCTGTTCAGTGGCCACTTTTGAGCCGAAAAGAAGTTTAAACAATGTTTTGTCCAGCAAACTCTTAATCAAAGAGCCGGCGGCCAGTATGACAATAAACAGCAGCAGGGCCGAAACGACTTTTCTGGTCCTGGATTTCTTCGGGGGCGAGGCAATCTTGATGGCCTCCGGGGTCCTGGCTTCGGCCGGGGTTAAGTCCGGTCCGGCCGGTTGTCCTTTAACCTCAGGAAAAGGAGAGCTCGCCAGCGGAGTCTTCCTGGAGCTGGCAGTTGGTCTCCGGGCGGATGATGGTTCTTCAGGCAGGGCCTTTAGGTCGAGAAGCAATTCCTCGGCCGACTGGTAGCGGTTGTCTGGATTCTTTTCCAGGCATTTGAGGATAACCCGGCTCATTTCTTCTGATAGCCTGGGGTTCAGTTCCCGCGGGTCGGGCGGGGCTTCCAGTTTATGCTGGAGGGCCAGGCTGAGGGGTGTTGCCCCCTGGAAAGGAGTCTCGCCGGTCACCATTTCGAAGAGGATAACGCCGAACGAATAGAGGTCCGACCTCTGGTCTGCCTCCAGGCCCTCGGCCTGTTCCGGGGACATATACTCGGGCGTTCCCAGGATCATTCCTTTCTGGGTGATGCCCTGCTGTTGCAGGGACCGGGCCAGGCCGAAATCCATTATTTTGGCATTTCCTTCCTGGTCAATCATTATGTTGTGAGGCTTCAGGTCGCGGTGAATGATTCCGAAATGATGAGCTTCGGCCAGCCCCTCCGCCACCTGCCAGGCTATCGTCCTGGCTTTTGGTTCGTTAAGGTGGCCGGTCCGGCGGATAAAGCGCTTGAGGTCTTCTCCCTGGATGTATTCCATGGTAATGAAAAGAGAAAAGCCCTCTTCCCCCAGGTCATACAGGCGGCAGACATGGCGATGGGAAATCTGGCGAGCCAGCTTCAGTTCGGCCTGGAAACGTTCAATCAGCCTGGGTTCCG
Source organism: Acidobacteriota bacterium (assembly GCA_003476685.1). GTDB lineage: Bacteria > Acidobacteriota > Aminicenantia > Aminicenantales > Saccharicenantaceae > Saccharicenans. The sequence goes on from DMVN01000145.1 coordinate 4,378, forward strand.
TTGAGATTTCAGGCCGGAGGAACTTCAGGGCCACGACTTCTTTGAGTTTCTGGTCATAGACCCGGTAGACGGCACCCATTCCGCCTTCGCCCAGGAATTCTATGNNCCGCCCGCCGATGATCGTTCCCCGACTGAACCTCCCTCGCGGCGTCTGATAGGTTTTGGTTACCCCGTATTCAGGTTTGTCAACAGGAGTGTTCAGCTCGGTACCGCAGTAGCCGCAGAAGCGGGTAGCCTCGGCGTTTTCCTTTCCGCAGTTGGGGCATTTCATTAATTTATGCTCTTTTTGGTTTCAGGATACCAGCATATATCGGGGCAGTCAATCAACCTTTACCGGCCCGGGTATAACTCTAACTCCATTAGTATATACGAATAACCCTAACCTTTCTTTCATTATTTTTATTGTCGGCTTTTTCCCTTATAACAATTAAGCAAAGCGGAGGTTATTATTTTTTCCTGATAACAAGCCCGAGAGCTTTTCTGCCGGGTTTATTTGTAACTATCCGTTAGGTCTGGCCGGTTATTTAGTTGCGGCCTGGCCTGGTTAAAGCATCAACCAGCTTTACGGCGTTAGGGGTCAGCCTGACCGAAGCAACCAGGGAACGGAGGCCATAATCTTGGGAAAGAATTGTCTATTCTGGCCCTCAGGCCTTAAGTCCGGTTAGCCTCTTTGGCCAAAAAACAGAATACCAGAACCCTGGTAACTGCGGTTAAACCTTGAGCCCGGGGCTGACCGGACGGCTATTTAACAGGTTTCAGGGTAAAGGACCAGGAGTAGGACTGAGGCTTAATCAGGTACTGCGGGTGGGGCCTGGCCCCCCAGGAATCATCGCCCCCGACACCCATTTGTTTCAGGTCAATAGTCACATAAAGGTTGTTTCTTCTGGGGACATCTACAAAGTGCTTTTCTCCGCGCCTGTTCAGGGTTAAATCTTCCGGTTTGTAAGGGATGGCTGAAAACTCAAACAGCGGTAGACCCCTGAATTTAATTCCATAGCCGCTCTTATTCTTAATGACCAGCCACCTGGTATCAGTCCGGTTACCGAACTCCTGGGCGCTAACGTAGGGAATGACTTGCTCCTCTTTGTTAGTTCTGTAAATGCCCACCAAGGCTGAAGTCTTCCGGTCGCAGTAGTTTTCGTGTGGCCCGCGGCCGTAATATTCGATCTGGTCAAAGCCATCAGCCAGGCCCATGAGCATTCCCAGCCGCGGGATTTCCGGCAGTTTATCGGGGTTGGCCGGTTGGAATTCATTGTGCACCCTTATGGTTCCATCCCGCTCTACTTGGTAAATTACCGTATGGTTGGATTCGACCGAAGGCAGGAAAAAGTCAACCCCGATTAGAATTGCGCCGGTTTTTTCTTTGTTGATTGTAAACCTTTTGAGCTGCCGGTTGAGGCTGGCTTCACGCCAGGCTTTGAGCCTGGCCGGCATCCGGTTGCCGAAGTCATTGTCGGTCGGAGCTCTCCAGAAGTTGGGCAGCGGCCCGTCCTTCAGCAGCTCGACATTCTGGAAGCGGTATGATGTCAGGCGACCTTCTGACCGGTTGAAGGTCAGAATGAAATCCTGCCCGCTGACGGTTATTTCTTTATTATTTGCTTTGTTCTCTTTAATCCTGAGTTTCGGCAACTTGGCGGCCAGCTGGTTTGACCTGGCCTCGGCGGTCAAATTTTCTTTGGAGACGGCCTGGCTTTTCTTGATTTCAAGCTGTTCTGAAGCGAGAAGGTGGTCGGCTGGGACCAGTCCCTGAGCCAGGTCGTTTTTATTGTGCAGTCCCAGGTTGAGGAAATATTCGCCGTCAGCTTTAAGGATTTCTGCCGTCAGCTTTACTTTTATTTCTCCCGCTTTCCAGGGTTGAATGGTGGGGCAGGCGGCTGAACCGTCGGCTACCGGCTGACCGTCTTTTAATAGCTTCCAGCGGATGGCAAAACTCTCCGGCGACAGGGACAAAAAGTCATATTTATTGGTGATCCTGACTTTAATTTCGGCCGGTTCGGGATTGACTGGTTCAGCCAGCTCGAATTTCGCCGGCTGGTAGACTTTCTTTACTTCCCACAGGGCCGGGTGCGGCTGGCGGTCTGGAGCTACCAGCCCGTTACAGCAGAAATTATCATCGGAGGGAGTGCCTGGAGGGCCGTAATCACCGCCGTAAGCCCAGAACAGCTCGCCCTTCTCGTTCTTTTTAGCGAAACCCTGGTCCACCCAGTCCCAGATAAAACCTCCCTGCAGGACGGGGTATTTTTCGATGAGGTCCCAGTAGTCCTGCAAATTTCCGGTGCTGTTGCCCATGGAGTGGGCATACTCACACATAATCAGCGGCCGGGCCGGGTTGGTTTTGGCATAGTCTTCCAGCTCTTCCAGACTGGGGTACATCGGGCAGTAGATGTCGGTGTTCCAGGCTAACTCGGCCCGCTCGTAGTGTATCGGCCGGCTGGGGTCGCGCTGCTTAATCCAGCGGTAACACTCTTCAAAATTGATTCCGTTTCCGGCTTCGTTGCCCATGGACCAGATGACCACAGAGGGATGGTTCTTATCTCTTTCCACCATCCGCCTGATGCGGTCCAGGTGAGCCGGGCCCCAGTCCGGGTTCTTGGCCAGGCTTTTCTCCCCGTAACCCATCCCATGAGATTCAATGTTAGCTTCGTCTATCAGGTAAATTCCGTAGTAATCGCACAGCTCATACCAGCGCGGGTCGTTGGGATAATGGCTGGTCCGCACGGCGTTGATGTTGTTTTGTTTCATCAGCTTTATATCCCGAACCATGGACTCTTCGGAGATGACATGCCCGGTCCAGGGGTCGTGCTCGTGGCGGTCAACACCACGAAAATAAACGGGACGGCCGTTGATCAGCAGCTGGCCGTTCTTTATCTCTACTGTGCGGAAGCCGACCTTTCTGGTTGTGGCCTGGAGAGGAAGGCTCTTTTCCGCCGCCAGTTCAAGACACAAGGTGTAAAGGTTGGGAGTCTCAGCGGTCCAGGGTTTAACTCCAGGAATTTCCCCCTTGAAGTTGAGCACTTTTCTATCGCCCGGCTTCAGGGTAAAGGTCTTCTTCTCGAGAAAGAGCTGGTTCCCGCGGTCATCGATGATGGAGGCCGAAAGATGGAAGACCTGGAGTTTCCTGGTCCTGGTCTCCGGGGCCTGGTTGCCATCGAGTACTTCCACCTCAAGTTCCAACCGACCATTCCTGTAATTTTCATCAAGGGTGGTGCGGGCAAAAAAATCTCGGAAGCGGGTTCTGGGAACAGCATATAAATAAACATCCCGTTCGATGCCTGAAATCCGCCAGAAATCCTGGCATTCTAGGTACGAGCCATCAGAATAGCGGTAGACTTCCAGGGCCAGCAGGTTTTCGCCCGGTTTCAGGTAGGGAGTTATCCTGAACTCAGCCGGTGTTTTGGAATCCTGGCTGTAACCGACCTTCTGGCCGTTAACCCAAAGGTAGAAAGCAGATTTAACGGCCCCAAAATGGATAAAAACCTCTTTATCCTTCCAGTCATCGGGGACGGTGAACTTCTGCCGGTAGGAACCGACCGGGTTGTTATCATGGGGAATCCGGGGAGGCTGAGGGTTTCGCGGGGCGAAATCGTAGGGGATGTTAACATAAATCGGGATTCCGTAGCCGTTAATCTCCCAGTTGGCTGGAACTTCAATTTCTGACCAGCGGCTGTCGTCATAACCGGGCCGCCAGAAATCGAGCGGTCGGTCAGCCGGCTTTGGCACCCAGTGAAATTTCCAGCGGCCGTTGAGCGATTTGTACCAGGAAGATAGTCCTGGGTCCTGGCTCAGGGCCTGCTTCAGGTCCGGGAACGAAATAAAGGTGGCATGGGGCGCCTCTTTGTTTATGGCGAATACCCTGGGATTTTCCCAGTCGTTGACTGCCTGTTCCTGGCCCGACGAAACCAGCCGGCCTGAGCCCAGGGCCAGGAAGAGCAAAGGAGAAATGATCATTATCCCCAAAAACCTTATCTTCTTTTTTAGAATCTTATTCATCAGGTGCTCCTTGGCCCTATTTTTAATTTTTTATCTTCTTTCGTCAATCCAAATATTTCAGGGTCTCTTAGAGATTAGCCGGGTGTTTAGGTTCGGGTTCAGGTTGTTCAATAATTTAAGCCAGAGTTAAGGCGTTTGCTGGTCAGAAAATGTTGATGACAAAGAAGGCCGGATATTAAACCCACCTGTCTTTCGTGAGAATAATAAAGAGCACCAAGAAAATTCTCAGACTAGGCTGAATAATTCTGGGGCCGACTACGGCCACAATTTCTCAGGATACTTGCCTTCCCGGATCAATTTTCTCAAGCCCTCTTTCACCCACGGTCGGTCTTCCTGGTAGGTGACGCCGTACCACTGGTCTTCTGTGGTCAGTACCCTGACCTTCGCTTTTTTCTCCCGGGAAAGAGCCCCGACCACTTCTGGTATGTAAAACTCGGACTTGCTTAAATTGGTGGCCGGGTCTGACAGAAAATTCCGGAATCTGGTTTCCAGTTCGTCGAAGATGCTCGGAGTCAGCCCGAAGATGTTCATGGAAGCAATATCGTCAGGAGAGAGCGGGTGCCAGGTTTGCCCGTCTTCGGTATACCTGATGCCATCAGCAAATTTCTGGACCCTGGTCCGCTCGCGCAGGTCGAGCAGGTAACCGTCTTCTGATAGCCGGCAGATGCCCCGGGCCACATGTCCGTGCTCGGATAGAGTGTTTCCGAGCCGGTAGCCGACCAGGGCATAGTTATAATGACCGGGTTCGTCCTTAACTTCCCTCATGTAGTCAGCCAGCTTTTTTAGGGCATCGAAACCGTAGAAATCGTCAGCGTTGATGACCAGAAAATTTCCAGGAACAGCCGACCGACAGAGGAGGACGGCCTGGCCGGTTCCCCAGGGCTTGACCCGGTCAGCTGGCACCTTGAAACCTTCCGGGAGAGCCAGATCGAGTTCCTGGTAAACGTAGTAGACCCTGAAATAATTTTCGGCCCGGTTACCTATTTTTTCTCTGAATATATTTTCCAGGTCACGGCGGATGATAAAAACCACGTTTTCAATCCCGGCTCTCCGGGCGTCGAACAGGGAGTAGTCAATGATGAGTTCGCCGTTCGGCCCAACCGGGTCGACCTGTTTTAGACCGCCGTAGCGGCTGCCAATGC
>DMVN01000098.1:0-10775 GCA_003476685.1 Acidobacteriota bacterium
AAGTCGACCGGCTGACTAAAAAATTCGGTTCGTTTACCGCCGTTGACGGCATATCGTTTGTTATTCCGCCGGGGACGATTTTTGGTTTCCTGGGAGCTAACGGCGCTGGCAAATCCACGACCATCAGGATGCTCTGCGGCCTGCTCCGGCCGACTTCCGGCCGGGCCCGGGTAGCCGGGTTAGACGTTTCCAAAGAAACGGACAGGATAAAAAAGGTCATAGGCTACATGTCGCAGAGGTTTTCTCTGTACCTGGACCTGACGGTGGAAGAAAACCTGGAGTTTTTTGGCCGGGTTTACGGCCTGGACGGGGAAAAATTAAGCACCAGTCTGGCCCGCCTCAAGAAACTCACCGCTCTCCATGGGCTGGAGAAAACGCTGACCGCTGAGCTCCCGACGGGCTGGCGGCAGCGTCTGGCCCTGAGCTGTGCCCTGCTTCATGAACCAGAAATAATTTTCCTGGATGAGCCGACCGGCGGGGTGGACCCGCTGGCCCGGCGGAAGTTCTGGGACCTGATTTATGAACAGGCTGACCAGGGCCGGACAGTTTTTGTCACTACCCACTACCTGGATGAAGCTGAGTACTGCCACGAACTGCGAATAATCCATGCCGGAAGGATTATCGCCGCCGGCAGTCCGCAGGAGATAAAAAAGAAGTATTTTCCAGAAAATCTTCTGGAATTAACCTGCGGTCAACCGCTCCAGGCCTACGAATGGCTGAAACAGCAACCTGAAATCAAACAGGTTTCGCTGTTCGGACTGAGGCTGCACCTTTTGCTGGAACCGGGGGCAGTCGCTGGAATTAAAAAGAAACTGGAGCAATTGAGACCGGGCCCATTTGAGCTTAGGCCGATTGGGCCGAGTCTTGAAGATGTCTTCATCCGCCGTCTGGAAGAAGAAGCCGGAGCAGGAGAGAAGTGAGATGAACCTCAGGCGGCTTAAACCGATTATCAGAAAAGAGTTCATCCAGATCAGACGCGACCCCATCAGCCTGACGCTGCTTCTGATTCTTCCGGCTTTTATCCTGGTCATGTTTGGCTATGCCCTCAACTTTGATGTCAAACACCTGGGCCTGGCTGTGGTTGACCTCGACCGCAGCCAGGCCAGCCGGGAGCTCATCCGCAAGATTACCTCAAGTGAATATTTTGACCTTAAGTACCGGCTTGAATCTACTTCAGAAATTGACCCGCTCTTTGACCGTGAAAAAATAAAGCTGGCGGTGGTGATTCCGCGAAATTTCGCCCGGGACCTGGCCTCGGGAGAAAGCCCGACGGTCCAGGTACTGGCTGACGGAACCAATTCCACTACCGCCCTGACCGGCCTGGGTTACCTGAGTAACATTTTCCTGCAATATTCCATGAAACTGAACCTGGAACTTCTTCAGAAGAACGGACAGCAGGCGGTTTTACCCGTGGACAGCAGGGTCAGGGTCTGGTACAACCCGGAGCTTAAAAGCTCCAGGTTCCTGGTGCCGGGGCTGATGGCTTTTGTCCTGATGGTTATCATCGTCCTGGCCACGGCTCTGTCCATTGTGCGGGAGAAAGAGAAAGGCACCATGGAGCAACTGCTTCTTTCGCCCCTGGGCCCGGCCGAGATGATCATCGGAAAAATCATTCCCTATCTGCTACTGTCGCTTCTCGGAGCCCACCTGGTGCTGCTGGCCGGGTGGCTTCTTTTCGGCATTGCCATCAAGGGCAGCTATCCGCTGCTGCTGCTGGTTCTGGTGATTTTTCTTTTCTGCGGGCTGAGCCAGGGCATCCTGGTCTCGACCGTAGCCAGCTCGCAGCAGGTAGCCTTTCTACTGGCCGGGCTGAGCACTCTTCTTCCGACTTTTATTCTTTCGGGCTTTGTTTTTCCCATAAGAAACATGCCGCCGGTCATCCAGGCCATTACTTACATCATACCGGCGCGGTACTTTCTGGTGGGCCTGCGGGCCATCATCCTGAAAGGAGCCAGCCTGGCGGCTTTCTACCGGGAAATCATTTTCCTGGCTGTCTATGGCCTGCTGGTAACGGCGGTCAGCCTGGTCAGGTTGAAAAAGAGTCTGGCTAAATGAAAAAACTGCTGGCTTTCATCAAAAAGGAACTGATTCAGGTCCGCCGCGACCGCCGGATGCTGCCGATTATCATCGTGGCCCCAATCCTCCAGCTCTTAATCCTGGGCTATGCCGTAAGTCTGGATGTCCGGGAAATACCGGTGGTGGTTGTAAACCTGGACGATTCTGCCAGCAGCCGGGATTTGCTGGAAGCGGTTTTCAACTCCGGCTACTTTGTTGAGGTCGGCCGGGCCGGGTCCATCGCTGAAGTTGACGGCTACCTGGATAGTGGGCGGGCGGCGGTGGCTCTGGTTGTGCCCGAGGGCTTTGGAAAAAACCTGCTGGCCGGGAAAACCACTTCTTTCCAGGGGTTGATTGATGGAACAGAAAGCCAGACCGCCACGGTCGGGCTGAATTACCTGGAAATGATTGCCCGCCATTTCAACCAGAAAATAATATTAGCCAGACTGGAAAAACTGGGAGCCGGGTTTCGGCCGGTCGTTATTCAGCCCGAAGTCAGGGTGTTTTTTAACCCGGCCCTGGTCAGCCGGAATTTCCTGCTGCCGGGCGTTTTTGGCCTTCTGTTAATGGTCATGACAGTCATCCTGACGGCCATGGCTGTGGTTAAAGAGTACGACCTGGGGACAATGGAGCAACTGATTGTCACTCCGCTGCGGCCGCTGGATATAATCCTGGGGAAGCTCCTGCCGTTTTTTATTATCGGCACAGTGGATATTTTTCTGATATTTGCGGTCACCCGCTTCTGGTTCCGGCTGCCTCTCCGGGGGAATTTCCTGTTGTTGCTCGGTTTGAGCTTCGTTTACATGCTGAGCACCCTGGGGGTGGGCCTGTTTATCTCCACCATCACCCGCACTCCGCAGCAGGCCATGCTGACTTCCTTTTTCTTCATGATCCCGATGATGATGCTGTCGGGTTTTGTCTTTCCCATCGAAAACATGCCCCAATTTTTCCAGTGGCTGACAGTCATCATTCCCCTTCGCTATTTTCTGGTCATACTGAGGGGTATTTTTTTGAAAGGGGTGGGCCTGGCTGCCCTGTACGATGAAGCGCTGCTGTTGCTGCTCCTGGCGGTAGTCATAAATCTGTTGAGCGTCAGCCGCTTCCGCCGCCGCCTCGACTAGCCAGGGCATCCATATGAAATTATGATAGTCTGGTTCAGGGCAGCGGCCCAACCGAGTAGTAGACATTGGCCCGAAATTAAGATTAACTGGAACCAGCGATAGGGCCTCTTCCGGACAGCGGGGCTTGACTTTTTCCCTGTTGCCGGTTCGTTCCTGGCCAGGAATAATCTGGCTGCCGCCCATACCTGTATTTTTGGTTTAGACTGGATAAACTCTGAGGTAATTGCCTGATGAAACTAAGGGTTTTCTCTCAAAGAATCAGCATGCAGTCGCCGTAGGAGAAGAAGCGGTAGCGTTCCCTGACTGCTTCCTGATAGGCGGCCATGACCAGGTCATAACCGGCGAAAGCGCAGACCAGCATCAGCAGGGTGGAGCGGGGGAGATGAAAGTTGGTCAGCAACCGGTCAACTACCCTGAAACTATATCCCGGGTAGATAAAAAGCCGGGTGCTCTTTTCCCCCGGCTTCAGCCCGGCTTCGGCCCAGGCGCTCTCCAGAGTCCTGACCACCGTTGTTCCCACGGCTGTCACCGGGCGACCTTCTTTTTTGGCCCGGTTTATGGCCCGGGCCGTTTCCGGGCTGAGGTAAAATGATTCTTCCAGCATTTTGTGCTCAGTTATTTTTTCTGTTCTGACCGGCTGAAAAGTGGCCAGCCCTACATTCAGGGTGACATAAAGAATTTCTACGCCCTTCTGTTTCAGCTCAGCCAGAATACGCTCTGTAAAATGCAACCCGGCTGTGGGCGCAGCGATCGAGCCGTCCTTCGTAGCGTAAACGGTTTGATATCTTTCGGCATCGATTTTCTTGAACCTCGGGTCGCCTTTTTCCCTTTTAATGTATGGCGGCAGGGGAGGGACGCCGATTTCCTTAAGCCTGTCCAGGACATTCGCGGTGTTGAATTCCAGCAGCCGCTGTCCCAGCGGTCCGCGGGCTATAACTCTGGCTTCCAGGTTCTTGTCAAAAACCAGCCAGTCTTCTTCTTTAACCTTTTTAGCTGGCCGGCAGAGGACTTCCCAGACTCCGGGTCTATCTTCTTTGATGAACAGAAATTCTATGCTCTTACCTTCGTCATCCTTATGACTGGCCCAGGCCCTGGCCGGTATCACCCGGGAATCGTTGAGCACCAGGAGTTCACCCGGCTTGAAGAAACTGGCAATTTCTCTGAACTGACGGTGCTCAACCGTCTTCAAACCGCGCCGGACGACCATCATCCGGGAGTCATCTCGGTTGGGCAAAGGCTGCTGGGCGATAAGTTCTGAGGGCAGCTCGTAATCGTAGTCTTTAAGGAAGATTTTTTCGGTCATCTGAGGCTGGTCAGAATAGCTTCTTCTGGTTGGCCGGCGGCTTGAAGCCGAGATGCTGGTAAGCTTTAGCCGTCAGCTTGCGTCCGCGCAGGGTTCTTTCCAGGAAACCCAGGCGCATCAGGTACGGTTCGTAGATGGATTCTATGGTGTCCTTTTCTTCATCAATGGCCGCGGCGATGGTGTTGATGCCGACCGGACCGCCGCCGAAGTTTTCCATGATGGTCAGCAGGATTTTGCGGTCAACATCATCCAGACCCAGGACATCGACTTCCATCTGGTCCAGAGCCCGGCGGGCAATCTTAGCGTCAACCTGGCCGTCGCCCTTGACCTCGGCGAAATCCCGGACCCGCCGCAGCAGGCGGTTGGCGATTCTGGGGGTGCCGCGGGCCCGGCGGGCAATTTCTTCGGCCCCGCCTTCCTCCACCTTAACTCCGAGAATCTGGGCCGAGCGCAGGATGATTTTTTTGAGGTCTTCCACCTGATAATAATCAAGTCGGTGGACAATGCCGAAGCGACTGCGAAGCGGGGCGGTGATCCGGCCGGCCCGGGTGGTGGCCCCCACCAGGGTAAACCTCTTAATTCTCAGCTTGTGGCTCCTGGCTCCCGGCCCCTGCCCGATTATCACATCCAGGCTGAAATCTTCCATGGCCGAGTAGAGAAGTTCTTCCAGCGAAGGATGCAGCCGGTGAATTTCATCTATGAACAGAACTTCCTTTTCCTGGAGGCTGGTCAGGATGGCCGACAGGTCACCGGCTTTTTCAATCACCGGCCCTGAGGTCGGCTTGATGCCCACGCCCAGCTCCTTGGAAATAAGGTAGGCCAGGCTGGTCTTGCCCAGGCCCGGCGGGCCGTAGAGCAGAACGTGGTCCAGGTGCTCGCCTCGCTTCCGGGCAGCCTGGATGAAAATCTTCAGGTTGGTTTTGATGTTGTCCTGGCCGATAAAATCGTCAAACTTCTGCGGCCTCAGGCTGTCTTCAAACAGGATATCTTCTCTGGTCTTGACCGGAGTCAGGATGGCCGGCATCTTGTCCTTTTGTTCCTTTCTATCTTATCCGTCCTATATTATGCCATTTAATCATATTTTGGACATTCTTTTTAAGCATTCCCTGAGCAGCAGGTCAAAACCGGCCTGTGGCCCGAGCGAGCTGATGGTCAGGTCTACCACCTGCTCCGACTCCTTGCGGCGGAAACCCAGGTTAACCAGGGCTGAAACCAAGTCTTCTCTTTCTTTTGATTCTTTTCTAGACAGAACCTTTTCTTTCTTTTCAATTTTGTCGGCCAGCTCCATGATTACCCGCAGGGCGGTTTTTTTGCCGATGCCCGGAATCATTGACAGCCGGGTGACGTTGGTGTCCCGAACGGCTTCCTCCAGTTCTTTAGGTTCTATGCCCGAAAGGATATTGATGGCCATCTTGGGCCCGATGCCGGAAATGGTGATAAGTTTCAAAAAGATATTTTTTTCTTCTGGCGTCAGGAAGCCGAACAGGTGCAGCGACTCATCGGTCAGGTGAGTATAAACCTGAAGCTCAACAGAATCGCCGGCCTCACCCAGCTTGAAGTAAGTGGACAGGGGAATCAACAGGGAATAACCCACACCACCGGTATCCACTATTACCTCACCGGGTTTTTTCTGGAGAATGGTTCCTTTGAGATAGGCAATCATGTTGACTCTTTCTTCTGATTTTCTTCCAGCCTGAGCTCCAGCCGGCGGTTATTTAAGTGGCAGATGGCCGCCGCCAGGGCATCGGAGGCATCGAGCGGCATGCGGTCATCGTCTACGTTCAGCAGTATTTTGACCATTCGCTGAACCTGGTCCTTCTCGGCCTGGCCGTAACCGGTAACTGCTTTCTTAATTTCCAGAGCTGAGTATTCAAAGAGCGGGCAATTCCTGGAAGCCAGGGCTACCAGAACCGCTCCCCGGACCTGGCCGAGAGACAGGGCCGTCCGGACATTGCGGGCATAGAAAGGATTCTCAATGGCCACCTCATCGGGCCGGTAGCGGTCGACAATCTTTTCCAGCTCAGTTCGGATTTCATTAAGGCGCTGGCAAAACTCGGCCCGGCCTTCGGGTTTGATGATCCCATAAACTATGGCCTGAAGTTTTTCCCCATCGTTTTCAACGATACCAAAACCGGTGGACTGGAGGCTGGGGTCTAAACCGAGCACCCTCATTTATCAGGCCATTCCATTAACCGGCGGCTGAATACCTGGCGATTTCTTCTTCATCAATGTCAAAATTAGCGGAAACCGACTGAACGTCGTCGTGGTCTTCCAGTTCCTCTATCAGTTTGAGGCACTGCTCAGCCTGTTTGCCTTCCAGCTTGACATAATTCTGGGGCAGGTAGCCGACGTTGGAAGCTGAGACTTCAATGTTGTTCTGCTTCAGAGCTTCCAGGACGGCCTCGTATTTTTCCGGAGTGGTGATGATTTCAAAATTGCTGCCGTCATCACGGACATCTTCGGCCCCGGCGTTGAGAGCTATTTCCAGGAGCTTTTCTTCGTCCACCCTGGATTTTTCAACGTCGATGTAACCCTGCCGCTTGAACATCCAGGCCACACAGCCTGACTCGCCCATGCGCCCGCCGAACTTGGAGAAGATGTGCCGGAGTTCGGCCACGGTGCGGTTCTTGTTGTCGGTCAGGGCGGTCAGGTAGATGGCCACTCCGCCCGGGCCGTAACCTTCATAAACCACTTCTTCGTAAGAGGAACCTTCCAGCTGACCGGTGCCTTTCATGATGGCTCTCTTGATATTATCGGCCGGCATATTGACCGCTCTGGCATCGGCGATGGCTTTTCTCAAACGGGGATTCTTGTCCGGGTCACCGCCGCCGGCCCTGGCGGCCACGCTGATTTCCCGGATCAGTTTGGTGAAGATCTTACCGCGCTTGGCATCAACGGCCGCTTTCTTATGTTTTATAGAATGCCNNTCCCTTATCAGCTTGGTGAACATCTTGCCTCTCTTGCCGTCCCCGGCGGCCATCTTATGCTTTATAGAATGCCATTTTGAATGTCCCGACATGGCTTGCTCCTTAACTTGAGTGCAAAAAAATTTTAGCATATTTAACCCTATCAAGCAAACTCGTAAATTCAGGGTAAAACGGTTAATTTTGGCCAGGGTCAGGCTGAGGCTGCTACCCGCTGAAACGGAAAAAATTACTTCTCCTATTGCTTCCACCTGGCGGTGTTCATATAATCTTGAAGAATGTTTTATCAAGGATAGTTTGGATAATGGCCAACTCCAATTTGCACCCGGTAACCCTGACTTTCGCTAATCGCGAGCTCGAAAGGAAATTCCGCGAACATTACCACCAGCGGGCGGTGATTCGCTTCCGCTGGGCCATGGTCCTGGCCATAGCCCTTTACTCCATTTTTGCCATTCTGGATTCGGTCAGCGTCGGAGAACTCTGGCCCAGAATCTGGTTCATCCGTTTTGCTCTTGTCAACCCGCTGCTCCTGGTTGCTCTCCTGCTGTCATTCCGCAAAAGATTTTTTATCCGTTACTACCAGGAGATTGCATCCCTGAGCATTCTGGTCGGCGGGGGCGGTATCCTGGCCATGCTGGCCCTGATTCCCGACCCGGCTCTTTACCTTTATTCCCAGGGTTTAATGCTGGTGATCATCTACAACTATACTTTCCTGGGGCTCAGGTTTGTCAGGGCTTCGCTCAACTGCCTGCTGATAATCATCGGCTTTGAGATTGTCAGTCTCATGGTAAACCCGCTGCCGTCGCACGTTTTCATCAACAATAATTTTTTCCTGATCTCGGCCAACCTGATCGGCATGGCGGTGGCCTACTACCTGGAAAAATTGAACCGCGACAACTTCCTCCACGGTATTTCTCTGAGAAAACTGGCTGAGGTCGACAGCCTGACCGGCCTGTTGAACCGGGGCTTTTTTATGGACGAGGTGAAAAGGTTCCTGAGCCGGGACAGCGGGGTAGAAGGGCGTTCAGCTTTTTGTCTGCTGGACCTTGACCGGTTTAAGGAAATCAATGACCGCCTGGGTCACATGGTGGGCGATGACATTCTGATGAACCTGGGACAGGCCATCCGGAGAAAAATGCGGGCCTCGGACCTGATCGGCCGCCTCGGTGGCGATGAGCTGGGGTTCTTTTTCCCGGAAGTTAAGGACGAACTGGACATCTTTAACATATTTGTTAAATTAAAGGGCGAATTCCAGGCTGTTACCAAGGGCCTTGAATGGCCGATCACTTTTTCCGTCGGCTGCGTCATCTTCGGGCCCGAAACCCGGGAGCTGTTCCAGTGTTATGCCCGGGCGGACCGGGCCTTGCTCAGGGCTAAACAGTACCGAGACTACCTGATCATGGTTGATGATCGGGAAGTCGTCATTATGGAAAAAAAGCTTTAGCACCGAGAAGAGATAGGGAGCCCGGTTTGGTCAGGGGCATCAGGTTGGCCTGTCGCCGGCTGACCCGAAAGAGCCGGCCGGCCACCGCGCCGCTTCCAAATACTGCCCTTAAACTGGATACCATGTCTTAACCTGAAAGAAGAATTTCGTGTTCCGCAGCAATCAAAAGTAGACTAAATGTAAAAAACATAAGTAGACTAAAAGTAGACTAAAAGTAGACGTTGGGGGAAGTGGGTGTGGTAGAACTCTAAGCATAAAGGAGGTTCTGCCGCCATGAAGAGCCAGCTTCATAAGAGATTACCTTTAGAGTTTGTTGAAGGGGTGTTAGAGGCATTTAATGAACATCAGCTAGGTGAGGAGAAGGCCTGTGAGTTATTGGGCATCAAGCGAGCCAGGTTGTATCGGCTGCGCCAGAGGTGGTTGGAGTGTGTGGTTGGTAATAAACCCTTTGTGTTATACGGCCGCCAGGATAGTCGATTCCATCGGTTGCCTGAGGAAGAGGAGAACTGGTTACATCAGGAGTTAGAGTATATCCGGAGGAAGGCTCAAGTTTATAGGGGACGATTTAATTTTGCTGTTCTTGCTGAGGAGGGGGCTAGACGTTTCGGGCACCGTTTTCACCGGGCTACGATCCGTAGCTTTGCGCTGAGGCATCATTTTTATCAGGGCAGGCCGGAGGAGAAGAAAAAAGTTTTTGTGAGGTTTGAGACACCTGGGCCAGAGTTCCTGTTCCAGCATGATTGCTCTATGCACCGCTGGATACCTGGAGTAGGAGGTTATCAATATCTTATCCTGACCAAGGATGATTACTCTAGACTGTTCGTGGCTGCTCAGCTCTTTATAAAAGAGACGGCTTATGGGCATCTTCAGGCTATAAGGAGTGCCCTGGAGCGTTATGGCCGACCACAAGCCTATTATGTTGATCAGCACAAGATCTTCCGTTTTGTGGAACATCGCAGCATCCATGTACACTATCATCTTGGACAAGACGAGGCAGAAAGCCAGTTTAAGAGAGCTCTGCGGATGCTAAATATAGGCTTAATTTATACCGCGCCTTCCTCGCCCGAAGCCAAAGGCAAAGTGGAAAAGGCTTTTGACTATCTTCAGCGTCGAGTACCGTATCTATGTGAACGCTACAAGGTTCGGGACCTAAAAGAAGCCCAGAAGATATTGGATGAAGTCTGTCATTACTACAACACCGAGCGAGAGCACCTGGAGACGGGGGAGATTCCCCAGAGACGCTGGGATGAAGGTATTAAAGCCGGCAAGAGCCTTATCAAACCGATACCGCCGGAGGTAAGCCTTGAGTTGATCTTCAGCCTGCATTACCCTCGCACTGTGAAAAAGGACGGGACATTCAGTTTCCAGGGCAGGCTGTTTAAGCTAAAACATCTAGCCGGGGAAAGGGTCACGGTAGCTATTATCCCGTACCAAAGATTATATGTCCTGAAAAATAACCAGAAAGTAGCCGAGTTCCCACTCTAATCCCTACCCCCGATGTCTACTTTTGATTTTTACAAAATGTCTACTTTTGATTTTTACGGAACATGAAAGAAGAATTTCGTTGACTACCGGGAGAAATTTGGCTAATTTATTCGGGCAGTATTTTTGAGGGAGGAAAGAATGCCAGCGAAAATTATTTCCGGAAAAGAAGTAGCTGCTTCCATAAGAGAAGAATTAAAGCAAAGAACTGCCCGGCTGAAAGAAAAGGGCCTGACCCCGGGCCTGGGTGTTATCCTGGTGGGCGAAGACCCGGCCTCAGTTTCTTATGTCACGGCCAAGGCTAAGGGGGCGGAAGAGGTCGGGATTTTTGAAGAAACCGTCCGCCTGCCGGCTGAATCCACGGAAGAAGAAATCTTAAAAACCGTCGACCGGCTCAACCGCGACCCGAGGTTCCACGGGGTCCTGGTGCAGCTGCCGCTGCCCAA
>DMVN01000098.1:10839-14397 GCA_003476685.1 Acidobacteriota bacterium
GCAGATGCTGGTGCGCAGCGGCTACAGCCCGGAAGGCAAGCACGTGGTGGTTTGCGGCCGGAGTAACATCGTCGGTAAGCCCCTGGTGGCGATGCTGATGCAGAAAAAGCCCGGAGCCAACGCCACGGTTACCGTCTGTCACACCGGCACCCCGGACCTGAAAAAATTTACCCTGCAGGCTGATATCCTGGTGGCGGCCATGGGAGCGCCCCGGGCCATCACTGCTGATATGGTCAGGGAAGGCTGCGTGGTCATCGACGTCGGGGTCAACCGGGTACCCGACCCCAGCTCGCCCAAGGGGTTCAGGCTGGTCGGGGACTGTGATTTTGAAGCCATCAAAGAAAAAGCCGAGGCCATCACCCCGGTGCCAGGCGGGGTGGGCCCGATGACCGTGACCATGCTGTTGATGAATACCATTGAAGCGGCCGAGAGAACCCTGGTCTGAGCCGCAGCCCGGCTTTGGGTAATAGCTGTTCTTAAGCGAACCATTTAACAAGCCTTAATATTATCTGGGCTGCCCAGAGTGCAGGGTCGGCGCGGGAAGATTCTCTTAAGGCCGGGTTTTATCAGGTTCAGGCGCAGCTTTTAGGTTGGATGAATCTTCTTTCATACATCTTTTGGCCGGGGAGAAGGCAGGACTAGCCGCTATTGTTTTGGCTATAACCCTTCCTTAAGGAGCCCCTACCGGGTTGTGGCCTGTATTCAGGTGTAGCTGTGTAGTCCGCTCAGCAGGTAGTTAACCCCAAAGAAAGTGAAGAGAGCGGCCAGGAAGCCCAGCACTGCTATCAAAGCCGATTTCTTACCCTTCCAGCCGTAAACCAGGCGAGTATGAAGATAAAGGGCATAGAACAGCCAGGTTATTAACGACCAGACTTCCTTGGGGTCCCAGCCCCAGTAACGTCCCCAGGCCTTGCTGGCCCAAATCATCCCGAACACCAGGGCCCCGAGGGTAAAAAGCGGGAAGCCTACGGCCACGGCCCGGTAGGCCATGAGGTCAAGTTTCTCTTTTCGGGCTGCGGCTTCATTCTGGCCCTCCGCTTTCTCCCCGCTGAACAGGTAAAGCAGGCTGGCCACAAAGGCCACCGCCAGGAAAGCCTCACCCAGCAGCGTTACCGAGACGTGGAGCCAGAGCCAGTAGCTCTGGAGAGCCGGAACCAGCGGCCTCACTTCTTTAGGCAGGGCCGGCGATGAAGCCAGGGCCATCAGGGCCACGATGACCAGCCACAGGTAGGGACCAGTTTTTTCCAGCCGGTACTTGCGCTCAAAAATGATAACCGCCAGGACGCAGCCCCAGGCCAGGAAGCTTATGGATTCGTACATGCTGGTGAAAGGAGCCTGCCGGCTCTGGACCGTCCGGACCAGCAGCGACAGACTATGAAGAATCAGACCGACCAGGGCCAGGTAATAGGAAAACCGGTAAATTTTTTGGCCAGGCTTGAAAAAAGACACAAAGCCGGACAGCATCACCAGCAGGTAAAGCACAAAAGCCATGAGCAACAACCCGAACTCGTTCATTTTTTATTCCTTTATGGATTTTAATCCCAGGAGGTTTTTAATTTCCTGCCAGAAAGCCGCCTGGTTTTTCCTGGCATAAACCAGGAGAGTTGGCGGCTGACCAGCCCGCTGGACCAGCCGAACTTCCTGGTAGGGGAAATAGAAAGCTGCCAGCAGGCCCAGCACCAGCAGGGCTGAACCCAGCCAGACCAGCCCGGCTCCCGGGTCGGAAGAAACTTCCAGAACTGAAAAAGGCGGAGCTTCAAAGTTCTTGAGACGTACTTCCAGGTCGTTCCGGCTCTGGCGCCGGTAGTGTTTTAACTCCGGATAGCGGTAGAAAACCCAGCCGCTGAACACAGCCTGGCCTCCTTCGGTAATTTCCAGCAGGGCGGCCGGGTTGGCCGGTTGTGGCGACCGGCTGTAGGCCTGGCCGCTGGCATCCAGCTGGAAATCGGGCAGGAAGGATACAACCCGGAGCTGGAGGCCATTTTGGAGGGGGGTAACTTCCCCGGTTTTAACCTGGACGACCCTGGCCGGACTGCTTTCCTGGCTGACTTCGAGCTCCAGCCAGGCGCGGTCCCAGTCCTGGCCATAGCTTACCTGGAAGATGCGCCAGCGGTCGTGTTTCAGTGGATGATTGACTTCAACAACCTGCTGGCGGCGAACCTGTCCGTTTTCGATGACGGCCACCAGGCTTTTCCAGTCCTTGACCGAACCATCAGGATAATATTCGGTGGTGAACCTGTCCAGCCGCAGGGAGAAGTCTTGGCCAGCGACCTGTTCCGACTGGCCTTCTACCAGAGCCAGGGTCAGGCGCTGGCTGAAAATAGCCGAGACCAGCCCCCCGGCGATGATGATAATCAGGCCCAGGTGAACCAGCTCCGGTCCAAACAGGCCCAGCAGTCCCTTCCGGGCCAGGAATGATTTCTGCTCTGATGGCTGTTCCAGACGAACCCGGTAGCCATGCTGCCGGAAAAGAGAGACCAGCTGGAGCGGGTTGTTTTCCAGCCATTCGCCTAACTTCAGGCTCGCCTTTTTATCCAGCTGGCTGGCCCCGTAACCAAGGTTTTCATCGGCCCGGGCCCTAAGTCTCTTAAACCTGGC
Source organism: Acidobacteriota bacterium (assembly GCA_003476685.1). Taxonomy (GTDB): domain Bacteria; phylum Acidobacteriota; class Aminicenantia; order Aminicenantales; family Saccharicenantaceae; genus Saccharicenans. The sequence continues at coordinate 13,438 of DMVN01000098.1, forward strand.
CGGCAGCTGTTTGACCGAGCAGAAGAACAGGTTCAGCAGAAACAAGAAGACCAGGCTGAGGAAAAGGGGAGAGCGGAAGAGATGGTCAAACTGAAGAAAGCTGACCAGGCCGGCCAGTCCGGGCAGGTACTGGCGGTAAAAATCCGGGGTTTGCTCCTGGGGAATCAGGGTGCCGACTATCGAAAGCAGAATAATAAGAATCAGTAAGACTATAGCCAGTTGCAGGGATGATAAAAATCTCCAGGCGCTGGCCATCTTCCCTTTTTACCCTTCAGCCCTTCGGCCCCTTCGGCTTCCTCCGGCCTTTTTTCTCGGCTATCTTGACCATATCCTGCAGGCTGACCGAATCAAAATAAGTCTTCATCACCCGGGTGCCTTCTTTCCAGATTTCGTGGGCGGCACAATAGGACGACCGGGAGCAGATATTCTTATCTTCTACGCATTCCACCAGACAGCAATTACCTTCAACCGCCTGTAGCACCTCGCTCAACTTGATGGCGGCCGGGGGTCGGGCCAGAGTGTAGCCGCCGCCGGCGCCCCGCAGGCTTTTTACCAGCCGGTGATCCCGTAGGGGAATGATTATCTGCTCCAGGTAACGAATTGAAATGTCCTCTTCCTCGGCCACTTCTTTAAGCGAACGGGCCGGAGTGCTTTCCGGGTAATGGAGAGCCAGGTTGAGCATCAGCCTGGTTCCGTAGCGGCCCTTGGTTGAAATCCTGAACATCGCGGCCTCCTTCCAGGTCAACTCCAAAAACAGGCGACTCCAGGCCACCTGTCAATCTACTATAATTCTATAGGAATAGTAGATTTTAGGCAAATCAAATGTTCTTGACAGCTTTCAGAGTTAAATTGTATGCTAAAAACTAATTCCGTCGGTAACCTAAAATTAATTAAAGGAATTATACCATGGAAAAAATTGTCCTTCTCGGCGATGAAGCCGTGGCTCTGGCCGCCGTCCAG
>DMVN01000166.1 GCA_003476685.1 Acidobacteriota bacterium
CGACGAGGGCGACCCCGGCGCCTACATGGACCGAAGCGTCCTGGAAGGAAATCCTTTCCGGGTAATTGAGGGCATGATGATCGGGGCTCTGGCCATCGGAGCCCGGGAAGGTTACATCTACGTCCGCGACGAGTACCCCCTGGCTGTCCGCCATGTGACCCTGGCCCTGGAACAACTTTACAAGGCCGGGCTGCTGGGTGAAAAAATCCTGGGAACCGACTTTAGCTTTGACCTTCATATCGCCAAGGGAGCCGGGGCTTTTGTCTGCGGCGAGGAAACGGCGCTGATTGCCTCGATAGAAGGCCGGGTGGGCGAGCCCCGGCAAAGACCTCCCTTCCCGGCTCAGAAAGGGCTGTGGAAAAAGCCGACCTGCATCAACAACGTCGAGACCTGGGCCAACATACCTTTAATAATCCTAAACGGCGCCGACTGGTTCTCAAGCATCGGGACCAGCGGCAGCAAGGGCACCAAAATCTTTTCTCTGGTCGGCAAGATCAACAACACCGGCCTGGTTGAAGTGCCGATGGGCATCACCCTGAGGGAGATTATTTACGACATCGGCGGCGGCATTCCTGAGGGCAAAGCCTTCAAGGCGGTCCAGACCGGCGGGCCCTCGGGCGGCTGCCTGCCGGCTTCTATGCTGGACCAGATTATTGACTACGAGTCCCTGACCGCCGCCGGTTCCATCATGGGTTCGGGCGGTATGATTGTCATGGACGAAAAAACCTGCATGGTGGACGTGGCTATGTACTTCCTGAATTTCCTGCGAGACGAGAGCTGTGGCAAGTGCATCTCCTGCCGGGAAGGCACCCAGAGGATGTGGGAAATTGTCAAAGACATAACTGAGGGGCAGGGCAAGCCCGGAGACCTGGAATTGCTGGAAGAACTGGCCCTGGCTACCAAGGAAGCTTCGATGTGCGGACTGGGCCAGACCGCAGCCAACCCGGTTCTTTCCACCCTGCGCTACTTCCGGGAGGAATTTGAAGCCCACATCTATGAGAAACGCTGCCCGGCCGGGGTCTGCAAAAGCCTCATCCGCTATGCGGTCATACCCGAAAAATGCACCGGCTGTGAGGCTTGCAAGCGGGCCTGTCCGACCGGGGCCATTCAGGGCACCAGAAAAGATACCCATCTCATTCTCTACGACAAGTGCATTAAGTGTGGAGCCTGCCTTGAAGCCTGCCGGTTTGAAGCCATTGAGGCTCAGCGCGAAGAGGCTATTACCATCGTCAGAGAGGTGAAGCCATGATTACCATGATAATGAACGGGGTGGAAGTCAAGGCTGAAGAAGGCTGGACCATCCTGGAGACGGCCAAATTTTACGGGCTGGAAATTCCTACCCTCTGTCACCACGAAGGGCTGACTCCTTATGGTGCCTGCCGCCTCTGCCTGGTGGAAATCGGAGAGGGGCCCAGAGCCAAACTTGTTTCCTCCTGCACCTATCCGGCTGAAGAAGGCCTGGTGGTTCACACCGACACCAGGCGAGTGATTCAGGCCCGACGAATGATGATCGAGCTGATGCTGTCGGTGGCCCCTTATTCCAAGACCATTCAGGACCTGGCTTCCCAATTCGGGGTCACCAGGATGCGCTTTAAGATCAGAAATGAAGAATGCATCCTGTGCGGGTTGTGTGTCCGGATGTGCGAGGAGCAGATGGACGGCAAGGCCATCGGCTTCCAGAACCGCGGCTACCAGAGAAAGATTTCCACGCCCTTTGACATCCGCTCCGAGGAATGCCGCCTGTGCGGAGGCTGTATTTACATCTGCCCGGCCTGCCAGTTGCGCTGCCAGGGACCGCAGGCGGAGTCGGCCATCTGCAATGCCTGCCTGACCATGGACCCGACCTGCCTGGACTACTACGACGAGCTCCAGTGCTGGATGTACGATGCCGGCCGCTGCGGCACCTGCGTCCGGGAGAAAAAGTAATGTTTCTCAACATAGATTTATTAACAAACTTAACCAAGGGAAAAAGGAGGTAAAACCATGACCTTTACAAAAATCAACAGGAGTGCAGCCACTTTAACCAAGAATAGAACCGAGGGTTCCATCAGCCCCTTCAGCGGGATGTGTGTAACCTGCGTTGATGGCTGTATCGGGATGTGCGAAATCGGCAAGTCGGCCTACCGTGGCACCGAAGTCCTTTATCCCCAGCCCTTCGGCTTGATCACCGCAGCCGCGGAAAAGGATTACCCGGTTGACCTGTCTCATTTCAACATCATGGGCACGGCCGCCGGGGCCTGGGGGGTGCCGGCCGACAGCGACCTGGCCACTTTCGAGAAGGTCACCATCGAAACGGCCATTGGCCAGGACAAAGGAATCAAGCTGCGGGTGCCTTTTGTCATCTCCGGCATGGGTTCGACCAACGTGGCCAAGCAGAACTGGGCCGGCCTGGCCGTGGGAGCAGCTATCTCCGGAGCCATCCTGACTGTGGGCGAAAATGTCTGCGGCATGGATGAAGAGGCTGAAATCAAAAACGGCCGGGTGGTCCGCTCCCCCGATATGGAAATGAGGGTTAAGTCCTTCCAGAACTGGTATGATGGCTACGGCACGGTCGTGGTCCAGGCCAACGTGGAAGATACCCGGCTGGGCGTCCAGGAATATGTAATAGAGAAACTCGGGGTTCAGGCAGTAGAGCTGAAATGGGGCCAGGGAGCCAAGGATATCGGCGGCGAGGTTAAAATCAAGTCCCTGAAGAAAGCCCAGGAATTAAAGAGAAGAGGCTACATCGTCCTGCCCGACCCGGAAGACCCGCTGGTCATCCAGGCCTTTGAAAAAGGCAGTTTCAAGGAATTCGAACGCCACAGCCGCCTGGGCATGGTGGAAGAAGAAAGCTTCCTGAAACGGGTGGAAGAGCTGAGAAAAGCCGGGGCCAAGTACATTTTCCTCAAGACCGGAGCCTACCGGCCAGCCGACCTGGCCCGGGCTGTTAAGTACGCTTCCAAAGCCAGAATAGACATGCTGACTGTGGACGGCGCCGGCGGCGGCACCGGCATGAGCCCCTGGCGAATGATGAACGAGTGGGGCATCCCCGGAGTGGAAATCTGGTCCCTGACCTATAAATATGCCGACCATCTGGCCAAGAAAGGCGAGTATGTCCCGGACATAGTTTTCGCCGGCGGCATCACTTTTGAAGACCAGATCTTCAAGGCCATTGCCCTGGGCGCGCCTTTCGTCAAGGCCGTCGGCATGGCCCGATCACCCCTGGCCGCAGCCATGGTGGGCAAGACTATCGGCAGCCGCATCAAGGACGGCCAGATACCGGTTTACGTCGAAAGGTTCGGCAACAGTGTTGAAGAAATCTTCATCACCGCTCCCGAGCTGAAGAAGAGGTTCGGGGAGAGATTCAACGAGCTGCCACCAGGTGCTATTGGCGTCTACACTTATTTCAAACGGCTGAACCAGGGGCTTAGGCAGTTAATGGCCGGGGCCAGGAAGTTCTCCCTTGGCTACATCACCCGGGATGACATCGGAGCCCTGACCATGGAAGCCGCCAGGATAAGCGGGATCAAGTACATCCAGGATATCGACAAGGAAGAAGTGGATAAAATCCTGAATTCCTGATTTTTTTCTTTCCCCATCAACCAAAAGGCTGAGCCTGACCCGAAAGGGTCGGGCTCACTTTTTTTAGGGCCCCCATTCAACACCGGCCTCTTTAACTTAAGAAATTAATACAGTGGACAGGTGCAGGCCAGAGTTTAACCCGGCTGGCGTCGGCCAGGCTGGCCTGGATTTTAAGCGGTGGGAATAGAACTTACCGGACTTAAAGTGACAGCTGATAACGAAATAAGAAACTTTTCCCTGGAAAATGGGCCCTGGATTTTTTGAGAATAAATTTTAATCCAGTCAGAATTCCCCTGCGTCCTGTGTGCTTAAATGTCGACGACAGACCTGACCAAAAAATTTGAAAAATGAACATTTATTCGGGCCAGTACTGCTGCCGGCATAGACTTTACCCCTGTTCTTATGGTATAAGAAAATGACCTGAAAGAAGATGATTACGACCATAATCAGCCTGTTCATCCTGCTGTTCGCCATCACCATCCACGAGGCGGCGCACGGCTGGGCCGCTTATCGCCTGGGAGACCCCACGGCCATGGCCGCCGGCCGGGTGACACTCAATCCCCTGGCCCACATTGACCTCTTCGGGACGGTGATTCTGCCCCTGCTGCTGGCGATTATCGGCGCCCCGGTCTTCGGCTGGGCCAAGCCGGTCCCGGTCAATCCTCATTTTCTCAGGAATCCACGCCGTGACGGTTTCTGGATTTCCCTGGCCGGACCGGCAGCCAACGTTCTGGCCGCCACCGCTTCCCTGCTGCTGATCATCGTCTTGAAGCTGATCAGCCCGGTAACCACTACTACCCTGTACAACTTCCTGACCTCGCGGGGTGGCCTGCCGCCCGGCCTGCAGCCGTTGCAGGGTCTGGTCATCGTCCTTTTCTACCTGGTCCTGATCAACACCTACCTGGTGGCCTTCAATTTAATACCGATGTATCCCCTGGACGGGAGTGGAGTGCTGGAAGGGCTGCTCCCGGACCGCCTGGCCGACAGCTATGCCCGGTTGCGCCCTTATGGGTTCCTGATAGTTATCGTCCTGATCTCGGTCGGGCTGCTTGACCTGATCATCAGGCCTTTACAATACTTAATCCTGGGGTTAATCTTTTTTTAAGACTGATTACCATGAGTCAACAGCGCCAAAAGATAGTTCTGAGCGGGATGAGGCCAACCGGCCCCCTGCACCTCGGCAACTACGTCGGGGCCCTGCGCGGCTGGGTCAGATTGCAGGATACCCACCGCTGTTTCTTCGCCATCGTTCCCTGGCATGCCCTGAGCTCTGAGTACCAGAAGCCCCTGGTTATAAAAGAATACACCTTTGAAG
>DMVN01000005.1 GCA_003476685.1 Acidobacteriota bacterium
GTCACCTCCAGGTGGTGGAGAACCAGCTTGCCCCCGGTTACCCGCCGGACGACATCCACTCCCCTTTTCTGGCATTCTTCCAGATTGAGAACTTTATTTATATCCTGGCCGCAACCGAGGGAAGCTGTCGGCCTGAGCCAGGTATAGAATCGGAGAAAGGTCCGGGTCCCGGCCCGGGCCAGGCGGAACAGGTATTCATCAACCGCCATGTTCCAGGTACCGGACAACGGCTGCGGGTCATAAATCAATTCCCAGTCCGGCATCGACACCATCCTCTATAAAACATAACCGGTAGGCATAAAAAAAGAGCGGGCAACGGGATTCGAANNAAAAAAAGAGCGGGCAACGGGACTCGAACCCGCAACTCCGAGCTTGGGAAGCTCGCACTCTACCGTTGAGTTATGCCCGCTCGCTTCTAGAGAGCTACCAACTCTTCCAGCAGGTTGATAAACTATCAACCTAACTGAATTTTATCAAATAGCCTTCGCCTGTCAATGGAGAGTAGCAGCGAAAAACATAATTGGGTTGACTGCTGCCGGGAATAAAATATAATCTATGGCAACGGAGAGAGAGGAAAAATGAGTCCGGAAGATAAGAAGATTTCTCAAGAAGCCGGCCTGCCCCGCATGGCCAGCCGCCTGGGCCAGACCATAGTTTTCGACGGCAACCTGAGCGGCCACGAAGACCTGGAAATCCAGGGCAATTTCACCGGTCAGGTGGACCTGGCCCTTCATGATTTGACCATTCAAAAAACTTCCCGGGTGAAAGCCGACATCCGGGCCAAGAACCTTTTCCTGTATGGACAGCTGGAAGGCAAGGTCCAGGCCGAGAGAGTGGTCATCAGCGATACCGGGCGTTTTACCGGCGACATCGTGGCCTGTAAAATCTCCGTTCAGAACGGGGCCAAGTTTAAAGGAACTATCAAAATCAGCCAGGACTACAAGCCCTGAAAGCCTTTTCTCCTGCGGCCCCTGCCGCAAATTTTCAGGAGTGAAAACCAACTAGTATCAGCCTGGGTAACCAGACCGTAGCCCACTCTTCTTAAATTCTTATTAAATTCTTAAGGGCTTAAAGCACAGAGTTCTATAAAAAATTCAAGACGCCTGATTAACGGGCCGAACAAACAGAAAGCTTAAACTATAAAAGAAAAAATAAAAAATAGAAAAATAAGCGGATAATACCGTGAAAGGTAATGAGACTCTGAGTTAATTGGTTATGCTATTCTTTTAGCTTAAGTAGCTCCGTTTTTTGGCCCCAATATCTGGCCAACCTGCTAACGAAGGGAAATACCTGACCGGCCTGGAACAGGCTGGTATCAAGAGAAGAAATAATAGAACAGCCCTTTATCTGATATAATATTTTCAAGCCCGGTTTTAACCGCGCCCTATCAGCGGTAGAGGTGGCGGCAAGAGCCTGCCTGAATCGGCCGCGGCCGGGTATTGATGACCAGAAGCAGCATGAAAAGATTTAAGCTTTATTCCGATTTTGAACCCAGGGGCGACCAGGTCCAGGCCATCGAGAAACTGACCGAGGGAATCCTGGCTGGAAAGCGTCACCAGGTACTGCTGGGAGTGACCGGTTCGGGCAAGACCTTTACCATGGCCAACCTGGTGGCCCGGGTCAACCGGCCAGTCCTGGTTATCAGCCCCAACAAGACTCTGGCCGCCCAGCTCTACCAGGAATTCCGCCGTTTCTTCCCGGACAATGCGGTCGAATACTTCGTCAGTTATTATGATTACTATCAGCCGGAAGCCTACATCCCGGCCACCAATACCTACATTGCCAAAGAGGCCACCATCAACGAAGAGATTGACCGGCTGCGCCTGGCCGCCACCAACGCTCTCTTTGCCCGGCGGGATGTGATTATCGTGGCCTCAGTATCCTGTATCTACGGCATCGGCGCTCCGGAGACTTATTATTCCCAGAGCTTCCCCCTGGAACTCGGCCAGCCTCTGGCCAGACGTCAACTGCTCGACCGGCTGGTCGGCATCCAGTACGAGCGTTCTGATGATGACCTCAAGCGGGGCAGCTTCCGGGTCCGGGGTGACCTGATAGATGTTTTCCCTTCCTATGAGGACTTCTGTTACCGGCTGGAGATTGAAGACGGCCGGCTGAAAGAAATCGCCGTCTTTGACCCGCTCCTCGGCCAGAAACACCAGCGACTGGAACGGGTGGTCATCCATCCCAGAACCTTCTTTTCCACCCCCCGGGACATCCTGAAAGAAGCCATAGCCGGCATTGAACAGGAACTGCGGAAGCAGGTGGAATTTTTTAACAGCCAGGGCAAGTACATAGAAGCCCAGCGGATTGAAGAAAGGACAATGTACGATTTAGAATTGCTGCGGGAATTCGGCTATTGCCCGGGCATCGAAAACTATTCTCTCTACCTGAGCCGCCGCCAGCCCGGACAGCCTCCCTACACCCTGCTGGATTATTTCCCTGATGATTTTCTGGTAATAATAGACGAATCGCATGTGGCCGTGCCCCAGCTGGGCGGGATGTACCACGGCGACCGCTCTCGCAAACTGACCCTGATCGAACATGGCTTCCGCCTGCCTTCAGCCCTGGATAACCGTCCGCTCAATTTCCGGGAATTTGAAGAAAGGGTCAACCAGGTAATCTATGTTTCGGCTACTCCCGGGCCCTATGAGCTGAAAAAGGCCGGAGGCCAGGTGGTAGAGCAGATAATCAGGCCGACCGGTTTGATCGACCCGGAAGTTGAAGTCCGACCGGTGAAGGGCCAGGTTGACGACCTGATGAAAGAAATCCAGGAGCGGGCCCGGCGGAACGAACGCACCCTGATCACCACCCTGACCAAGAAAATGGCCGAGGACCT
>DMVN01000130.1 GCA_003476685.1 Acidobacteriota bacterium
GTCAAATTCGGAGTCCCGGTGGAGGCCGTGCTGGCCATGAACAGCCAGGCCAAGGGTCAGGAGTTGAAGACCGCACCCAAAGAAAATTACCTGGACCTGCTGGAAGGCAGCCTGCTGGTGGGCAAGGCGGCCGGCCTGCTGAATGAACCGGGAATGGCTTCCATCTATCTGGAAAAATATCTCAAGCAGAAAGCCGACGACCTGGAAGGTTATGTGCTGCTCGGCCAGGCCTATTACCGTCTGGGAAATACCTCGGAGAGTTATAAAAATTATGCCAAGGCTGTGCTCCTTAACCCGGACCATCCTCAGGCTCTGTACGGGATGGGGCTTACCCAGCTCCGGGAAAGAAAGTTCAAAGAAGCAGCCGAGTATCTGGAGAAAGCCATCAGCCGCAACATAGATTCCAGAGAAGTCTTTTTCGAGCTGGGCACGGCCTATGAGGAGTTGCAGGACCTCACCCGGGCTGCAGAAAATTATGAAAAATATGTTAAGGCCGGAGCGGCCAATCCTTTCCCGGCCTGGCTGAAGCTGGCCCAGACCTATCAAAGGCTGAACCAGTCAGTCCAGGCTATTGCCGCTTTCCGGGAAGCTCTCAAAATCAACCCGGACGACATCAATTGCAATTACAACCTGGCCAAACTGCTGGCTGAAACCAATCAATACGATGAAGCTGAAACTGTTTTCCAGAAGCTGGCCGTCCTGAACCAGCGGGATGCCGTTACCTATTATGGCCAGATTATGCAGATGTATGACCGGGCCCGCAACTATGACAAAGCGGTCGAAGCTGCCCGGAAAATAGTGGAACTCAACCCCAAAAACGAAGTGGCCCTGTATAACCTGGCCATCATGTACGACCGGCTGGGCCGGCTGGAAGAAGCCGCCCAGACCCTGACCGAGACCCTGGCCCTCAAGCCCGATTATACCCATGCCTGGTTCAACCTGGGAATCGTTTATGACAAGCTGAAAAAGCATGCCGAAGCGGTCGAGGCCTTCAAGAAATATACCGCCCTGGCCCCGGATGACCCCAGCGGCTGGTTAAACATTGGCCTGGAATACATGCTGTTGAAAGATTTCGAAAAGGCCCTGCCCAACCTGGAAAAGAGCGTCAGCCTGAACCCCAACAACGCCGTGGCCCAGTACAATCTGGGCATAACTTATATCAACCTCAAGGATAACTACAGCGCCAGGGAAGTGCTGAAAATCCTCCAGAGGCTGGACCAGAACCTGGCCGGGAGGCTGGCCAAGCTGATCAAGTAGCCGCCGGATTGACTGAAAAAACAAAGTGTGGTATCTATAAACCCTGAAATCCGCGCTGGCAATCAGGTCATTAGAAAGCGATTTTAACTGGGCAGGTGGCGGAATTGGCAGACGCACTAGGCTTAGGACCTAGTTCCTGAATAAGGAGTGCGGGTTCGATTCCCGCTCTGCCCATTCCCCGCTTTCATAAGCCTGATTTCACTGAATCCGGGCTGATGATAGGGGTAAAGATTACTGTAAGGAAGTACCATGGAAAACAATACCAATGAGGAAAAGATCAGGGTGGTGAGTCCAACCGAGCGGGAACTGGACCTGGAAATTTCGGCTGAGACCGTCAAGAAGGAATACGAGAAAGTGCTCAAAGACTACGTGGCCCGGGTTAAACTGCCAGGCTTCCGTAAGGGCTATGCCCCCAGAGAAATGGTCCAGAAGATGTTCGAAGCCGAGATCAAGGAAGCGGTCCTGGATAACCTTATACCTGACAATTTGAGGCAGGAACTGGAGAATTTAAAAGTCGTCCCGGTCAACGTCCCGACGGTCAAGTCGGTTGATTTCAGCCTGGACCGAGGAGTCAGGTACCGGGTAGGTTTTGAGGTCTGGCCGGAATTTGAGCTGCCGCCTGATTATTTAGAGAAAAAGGTGCCCCGCGACCGGGTGGTGGTGGAAGAGGCTGAGGTGGAAACCGTCCTGAACAAGCTGCGGGAGAATGCGGCCGAATACCTGCCGGTTTCAGACCGGGGAGTCCAGTCCGGGGACTATGTGGTGATCGAGATCCAGGGCCGGGAAGTGGCCAGCAAGAAGTTCCTTCCTCTGGAAAAGGTAGTGGTCCTGGCCGGTCACACCGACAATGAACCCCAGCTCAATGATGTTCTGCCCGGTCTTAAACCCGGAGAACAGAAAACCTTCAGCGTCAAGTATCCCGATGATTACCAGCAAAAAAGGTTTGCCGGAAAAGAGATTGAATACCGACTAAAAGTTCTGGAGATAAAAGAGAAAAAATTGCCCGAGCTCAACGATGATTTTGCCAGGATGGTGGATGAGGTGAGCGGACTGGAGGCTCTCAGGGAAAAAATCAAGCAGGACCTGGCCAGGCATAAAGAGGAGGAAGCCAGGGACCGGGCCATCAACCAGTACCTGGAAAAGCTGGCCGCGGAAATCAACCTGGTCATTCCTGAGAGCATGGTCAAAGAGGAGGCTCAGGCCATCATCAGCCGTCAATTCCGGGAGGAAGAGTTGAAAAAGATACCGGCTGACCTCTGGCCCCGGCTGCTGGAGCAGGCCCGGAAACAGGCTGAAAGCAGCCTGAAAAATCATATCCTGCTGCGGAAAGTGGCGGCCCTGGAGGGTCTGGACATAACGGCCGAGGAATTTGAGCAGGAATTGAAGAAAATCTCCGAGAACAGGAATATCCCCCTGGACCAGTTGAAAGCTGCCCTGGCCCGGGAAGACAGGGAAGATGACTGGAAGCTAAACCTTCTCCTGAGAAAAACGGTTGACTTTCTGGCCGGGAGGATTATAATAGAATAAAGCTTCCCCCATGGCCTTAATTCCTTTGATTGTTGAGTCTGAGGGCCTAACCGGACGCGGTTTTGAGATAAGAGGCAGCAAATATCAGCTGGTTAACGAAGGAAAAAATGACAGAGTCAGGCCAGAAAGCGTCCGGGAGCGAACCCCGAGAACTGAAGCTTGTGGAAAGGAAATTTCATCATACATAAATATACCTGGAGGTTGCCTCAAGACCGGCCGGGAGATTTATGATAATATGCAACGAGCAATCTTGGTTTTAACCTCGAACAGGCCGGGGTCAGAGCCGGCCCAGGACGGGGCCTGGTTAAATTCAATCGTAGCCCAAAAAACCCGGAATAAGCCGGTAGCCGGGCTATCCGGCCAGTCAGATAAAAAAATAAGGTCTCAGGCTGGAATTGATGTGTTCCTGACATCCTCCAGGGTGGGAAAGGTGAATCCCGGAAACCCGGTTAGTGTTTCCAGAAAGGACACTCTGGTCTAAATGTCCGTTATTACTCGAGGAACAGATTACAATTAAAGGGAGGATAGCCACCGGGTAAATGGATGGTAGAATGGAGGCGAGAGGGAAATTATATTCAGGTAACAGGAGTTTAACATGACTGAATCCCAGGAAAACTCTGAACTCATAAAAAATATACCGCTCATACCGTTGCGGGACCTGGTGGTCTTTCCGGCTACCCTGGTGCCTTTTGTGGTCGGACGCCCCTCTTCCATCAAGGCCCTGGAAAAAGCCTATGAGAAGGACAAGCTGATATTCCTGGCCGCCCAGATGGATGCCGGCATAGATAATCCTTTGCCCCGCGACATTTACACTATGGGAGTTACGGCCAGGATTATCAGGACGGCCCGGACTGACGAAAGGAATATGAAAGTAATCGTCGAGGGCCTCAACCGGGCCCGGATTGTGGAGTTCCTGAGCACCTACCCCTATTACCAGATCCTGGCCAAGGTGGTCAAAGAAATAGAGGATAACTCTCCCGAAACCCAGGACCTGCTCAAAAAAGTCCTGGCCCTGTTCGAGGAATACCTGAAGATAAATCAGAATGCCAGCCTGGATTCTATCATTCCCGCACTGCGTGAAAACAGCACCGATCGCATTGCCGACATCATTTCTTCCCATCTCTATCTGCCGCTCGAAGAAAAGCAGAACCTGCTGGAAACTCTTAACACCAGGGAAAGGCTGAACCGGCTGAAGTTCTTGCTCCAGGAATCGCTGGTTAATTTCATCGGCCGGGAAACCCCGCCCGGGACAACCCGAAAAAGGGGAGGGCACAAGGAAGGCGGGCAGAGAACCTTCATCCCCGGCGGTCAATTCAAGAAAGAAGAGCAACCCAACGAGATTGAAGACCTGAAAAGAAAAGTGGCCGAAGCCCAGATGCCGCCCGATGCCCACGACAAGGCTATGAAGGAAATCGAGCGCCTGGAGACCATGCCCCCGATGTCGGCCGAAGCTACCGTCAGCCGTAACTACCTGGACTGGCTGATTTCCCTGCCCTGGAACAAAAAATCAAGAGAGAAGAGAGACCTGAAAGAGGCTGAGAGAATCCTGAACGAAGACCATTATGGCCTGGAAAAGGTCAAGGAAAGAATCCTGGAGTACCTGGCCATCCGGCAGCTGGTTAAGAACCCCAAGGGCGTCATCCTGGCCTTTATCGGACCGCCGGGTGTGGGCAAGACCTCCCTGGGCAAATCCATTGCCCGGGCCACCGGGCGGAGGTTTGTCCGGCTGTCGCTGGGCGGCGTCAGGGATGAGGCTGAAATCCGGGGACACCGCCGAACCTACATCGGGGCTTACCCCGGTCGCATCATCCAGATGATAAAAAGAGCTGGCACCAAAAACCCGGTCTTTTTGCTGGACGAAGTGGACAAGATGAGCATGGATTACCGGGGCGACCCGGCCGCAGCCCTGATGGAAGTCCTGGACCCGGAACAGAACAAGGAATTTCTAGACCATTACATAGATACCGACTTTGACCTGTCGCAGGTGATGTTCATCGTCACCGCCAACTCCATCGACCCCATTCCCAGGGCCCTGCTGGACAGGATGGAGGTCATCCGGCTGCCCGGCTACACCGAGGACGAGAAAGTCCAGATTGCCAAACAGTTTCTAATTCCCAAGCAGCTTAAAGCCCATGGCCTGACCGCTAAAAACCTGGAATTCACCGAACAGGCCATCCTGAAAATCATCAGGGACTATACCCGGGAAGCCGGGGTCAGAAACCTGGAGCGGGAAATCACTTCCATCTGTCGCAAGATGGTTAAAAAGGTGGTGACCAAAGGCAAGGATTACCACGAAAAACTTACCCCCAAAGCGGTGGAAAATTACCTGGGCATTCCTAAGTACCGCCGGCTGGAAATCGACCGCCAGGATGAGGTGGGCGTGGCCCTGGGTATGGCCTGGACCGAGTTCGGCGGTGAGCTGCTGACCTTTGAAGCCACCAAAATCCACGGCAAGGGCAACCTGATGCTCACCGGGCACCTGGGTGAAATCATGCAGGAATCAGCCCAGG
>DMVN01000210.1 GCA_003476685.1 Acidobacteriota bacterium
CCTGTCTCAGCCCGTAAATATCCGAATCCTTGACCGGCTGTTCGCAGAATTCAACCTGGTAGGGTTCCATCCGCTTCAGAGCCGAGATGGCCTGGGAGACCGACCAGCCCTGGTTGGCATCGATTCTGAGCTTGACCTCGGGCCCGATAGCCTGTCTCACCGCCTGCACTCTTCTTAAATCCAGGTCAGGGTCTTCCCCGACTTTGATTTTTATCTGGCGGTAACCCAGGGCCAGGCTCTCTTTAACGCTGGCGGCCATCTTTTCCGGGGTATTCAGACCGGTGGTCAGGTCGGTCTCAAAGCTTGACCGGTAGCCGCCAAGCAGCTTATACAGAGGCAGCCCGGCCACCTTGCCCAGCAGGTCGTAAAGGGCCATGTCAAAAGCGGCCACGGCGCTGGGGTTGGCGTGGACGATATTCCCGATTCCGTCGATCAGGCCTTCAATGTTCAACGGGTCTTTATCCAGCAGGATTTCCCGGATGGCCCGGGCCGCGGCGATGTTGCTGTCCTGGGTTTCCCCGGTAATCGGCGGGAAAGGACAGGCTTCGCCTATTCCGTAAAGCCCGCTATCGGTGGTTATCCTGACCAGGACATCGTTGGCCGCATACATGGTGCCGATGGAGATGCGGAAGGGCTCCACCAGGGGCACATCAAAACTGAAAATCTCGACCTTTTTAATCTTCATCTGGCGCGCTTGTTCACGGGCCACGGCCAGCCGGGGCGAAGCCCAGGCCAGCTTGTCGGCCATGGCCGCCGCACCCACTCCCAGACCCAGAAACTTAAGGAATTGCTGGCGGCTGATTTTCATTTCTATCTCCTTGCTCCGGGTTTACCGGTTTATTTATTAATTAAAATTTGTGGCCGTAACACCTATTTCTCCAGTTACCCATCCTGTTCTCTTTTTCATGTCCCCAAATGATTTTAAGAAAAACCGCCACGAAGCTCAAACGGAAATTTCAGCGTTGCCGGTCGCTTCTCTTTTTGACTTTGCCAGGATTAATTCTTATCATAAAATCAAATCATCCGTCGGCTCAGAGGAAGAAAGTGGCTGGAAGGCTAAGCCTGGCAGCGGCTGTTGTTCATTCTTTCCCGGTAGAAGCATCTCCTCCCGGTGCGCCAGCTGGTTTAACTGGCCGGGGAAAAGAGGTAGCCCTTACCCTCAGTCTCAAACGCGGCCTTTGTTTTTTGTGAGGCTTATTAAAGCCATGAATAAATTTGCCTATTAAAAGGGGGAAGCCATGAAAAAATTAACCTGCCTGGTCCTTCTGGTGCTGTTAATCGGGGGGCTGACTGCCTGCAAAAAGGAAAAGGCCCGTCCCGGGGTATCCATGGAACCGGACTGGTATAAATACATCTCGGCCCATACCTCGGGCACTGTTCCCCGTCGGGCCAGAATTCGGGTGGTCTTTGTCGATGAGGTTGGCCGGCCAGGCGAGGAGCCTTCGGGCCTGCTGGAAATAAACCCGCCCGTTCCGGGTAAACTGGAATGGGCCACCAACCGCATCCTGATGCTGGTCCCCGCTTCAGAACTCAGGCCCGATACCGAATACACGGCCACCGTCCATTTAAATAAAATAATGAAGCTGCCAAAGGACTATGCCCGGTTCGTCTTCAGCTTCCGGACGATCAAGCCCCAGATGGAGATCAACATCGAGGGAGTTTATCCCGAAGATTATTCCCGCCCGGAAATTCAGACTCTCAAGGGCCAGCTCATTACTTCCGATATGGAGGAACCCCGGCTGGTGGAAAAAGTGCTCCAGGCCGAGCAGGAAGGAAACTCTCTGGAAATCAGCTGGAGCCATTCTGGCGACGGTACCAATCATTATTTTTCGGTTAACAATATAATTCGGGGCGAGGAACCTTCCACCGTAAAACTCAAATGGGATGGCCAGCCTCTCAACATCAGCGATCGGGGCGAGCGCCAGGTCGAAATCCCGCCCCTCTCCCAGTTTGACCTGGCTTCGGTAACGGCGGTTGGCGGGGAAAACCCTCATATCCTGATAAGGTTTACCGATGTTCTCGACCGCAATCAGAACCTCAGGGGCTTGGTTCAGGTGGATAATACCCCCCTGACCTTTGAGATAGAGCAGAACATGATCCGGGTCTACCCCTCACGGCCTTTTCGCGGTACGGTGGAAGTAAAAATTTTCCCCGGAATCAGGAGCCTTTCCCGCCGAAGCTTTAATCGGGAAGAGACCCGGACCGTGGTTTTTGGCACGCCGCCGCCCCAGGTCAGGTTTGTCGGCCGGGGCCTCATCCTCCCCAGAAAAGACCGCCTGACCGTGCCCATAGAAGCCATCAACCTGAGGTCGGTCCAGGTTACCGTCTTCCAGATTTTCAGCCATAACATCCCTCAATTCCTCCAGGTCAACGAGCTGGCCGGTTCGCGGGAAATGGCCAGGGTGGGAAGGTATCTCTGGCGCAAAACCATAAAACTGTCCGATGACCCGGAAGTTACTTCCCGCTGGACCCGGTATGACCTGGATGTGACTCCGCTCTTTCAGGAAGACCCGGGCAGCATCTACCGCTTGATTC
This sequence comes from Acidobacteriota bacterium, assembly GCA_003476685.1. GTDB lineage: Bacteria > Acidobacteriota > Aminicenantia > Aminicenantales > Saccharicenantaceae > Saccharicenans. The sequence continues at coordinate 2,536 of DMVN01000210.1, forward strand.
TGTCCTTTAACCGCGGTAACTCCACCTATGCCTGTCCCGAAAGGGGCGAGCCGGTCTTAACCGAACCTCCGTTACGCAACCAGGAAGGAGAGGCTGAATACTATTACTGGGACGAAAATTTTGGCTATCCCTACCTTCCTGACGGCTGGCTCCACCGCAACGACCCCTGCCACGATGCCTATTACAACCCCAATCATAACCCCAAAGCTGTTGTCGGCCGCAATTTCATCTGTTCCAACCTGGGCCTGGTGGCCAAGCTGGAAAAGGCTAACCGGCTTCATGTGGTGGTGACCGACCTCCGGACTGCCCAGCCGCTGTCGGGAGTCAGGCTGGAAGTCTTTAACTACCAGCAGCAGCTCCTGGCTTCAGCCGACAGCGACGGCAACGGTTTTGCCGTGTTTGAGCTGCAGCAGAGACCCTTTTTGGTGGTGGCCAGGTCAGGTCGCGACCTCGGCTATTTGCGTCTCAGTGGAGAGGCGGCTCTCAGCCTGAGCAGTTTTGATGTCGGGGGAGAGACCGTCAAGAAGGGAATAAAGGGTTTCATCTACGGCGAGCGGGGAGTCTGGCGGCCCGGCGATAATCTCTATCTGACCTTTGTCCTTTTTGACCGGGAAAAACGACTGCCGGACGACCACCCGGTGGTGATGGAATTCTATTCACCTCAGGGTCAGCTTGACCGGACCCTGAAACCGCTGAAGTCACTGGGCAATTTTTATGCTTTCAAGGTTGAAACCGATGAGAAAATACAGACCGGGGCCTGGCAGGTCAGGGTGCTGGTTGGCGGGCTGACCTTCAGCCGGACAGTGAGGATTGAAACGGTCGTACCCAACCGCCTGAAAATCGATTTTCAAACCGGAAAGGAAGTCATCACCCCCCGGGACCTGCCGCTCCAGGCCAGCCTGAGCTCGCAGTGGCTGCACGGGGCTCCAGCCTCCAACCTGAAATTTGATGTCACCGTGCGCCTGTCGTCCCGGCCGACCACCTTTGCTCAGCATCCCAATTTCGTCTTTGACGACCCATCCCGAGTCGCCATTTCTGGCGAGGAATCTCAGGTCAAGGGACAGCTTGACCAGCAGGGCCAGGCCCGGGTGAAGCTGGACCTGGAACCGTCAGCTTCGGCCCCCGGTTCGCTGGAGGCCACCTTCGTCACCAGGGTCTTTGAAGAATCGGGCGATTTCAGCCTGGACACTTTCAGCCAGGTTTTTCATCCCTATGACCATTATGTCGGTCTGAGCCTGCCCGAGGAGAGGAAGGGCTACGGCTACCTGGAAACGGATAAAGACCACACCGTCAGCATCGTGACGGTTGATTACAAGGGACAACCGGTTTCCGGCCGGCGGGTCAGGCTTTCCCTCTACAAGATATCCTGGAGATGG
>DMVN01000187.1:0-10136 GCA_003476685.1 Acidobacteriota bacterium
ATAATACACCGGAGGGTAAACTAGCATATTCCAAAGGCGCTCCAGAAACAATTCTCAATTCCTGTTCACATATTATGATTGGCGGCACCGTAAAAACTATTACAGAAAATGATAAAAGTGCCATCCAGGAAACATCCCGACAAATGGCAGGTAATGCGCTACGCGTATTAGGGCTTGCCTACTATCCTATTACCGGTAATTTATGCTGTAAAGAAGATGTAGAAAAACAAATGGTGTTCCTCGGACTGGCTGGCATGATTGACCCACCGCGTAAAGAAGCAAAAGACGCTATTAAGCTATGTCATAGCGCTGGTATTAAGACAGTGATGATTACCGGTGACCATAAAATTACAGCCACGGCAGTTGCCAGGGAACTTGGCATACTCCAGAATAATGTCGTCATAACCGGAGCTGACCTAGATGCCATGAGTGATGAAGAATTCAGTCAGAAAGTAGAAAGTATTGATGTTTACGCTCGTGTATCACCCGCCCATAAACTGCGCGTGGTTGATGCTTTTGACAAAAAAGGGCATATCGTCGCCATGACCGGTGATGGCGTCAATGATGCCCCTGCTCTCAAGAAAGCACATATTGGTATCGCTATGGGTATCACCGGTACTGATGTCACCAAGGAAGCCGCCGCAATGGTACTGACTAACGATAACTTTGTCTCGATAGTAGGTGCCGTGGAAGAAGGAAGAGGCATATTCCAGAATATAAAGAAGTTCCTCCTCTACCTGCTTTCTGCTAACGTAGGCGAGGTATTAATTATGTTTGTTGCCGGTGTGCTGGCTATGCCTCTTCCCCTGTTAGCAATTCATTTGCTCTGGATAAATCTGACTACGGACGGATTACCCGCCCTAGCTCTATCTGTTGACCCGGCCGACCCCGATATCATGGAACAACCTCCGCGTGATCCCGGATCCAGTATTTTTTCGCGACGGCTGATAACCCTGATTGCGGCACGCGGTGTTGTGATGGCAGTAGTAATGATAGCCTTGTTTACCTGGAAACTAACTTCTAATGGCGCTTCTATACGGGATACGGGAAACGTACTTATTCCCGAGGCCCAGACCATGATATTTTGCACTATCGTGTTGAATGAGCTTGTCAGTGTCTTTGCCTGCCGCTCCGAAATCCACAGTATCTTTAGAATAGGATTCTTCACTAATAAGTGGTTAATCATAGCGACGTTATCATCCCTGGCTCTATTCTTGGTTATACTATACATACCGGCATTACAGAGCTTGTTCCATGTCGTTCCCATGCAGCTAATTGACTGGGCCGTGATTATCCCCGTATCGCTCTCCGATTTTATTACCATAGAAGTTGTAAAATGGATCTACCGTATTAAGGACCGTAATCATAAGAACATAGCTGCAACATAATATCAGAATAAACCCGGGCACTAAAATTTTGACCTGTTTTGAGATATACCGGCGAAGATAAAGTACTTCTGCGGTCTCTGCAGGGGAAATATAAATACTCCCTTATCCGGATTTAGCAAACTGTAACGTATAGCTCAAAAAGTTACCTCTTGAACGTACTAATCTGTATCCTGCTCGTTCACATTGCCGGCGCGTTGTCTTTCGCAAAGGATAGTCAGTATCTATCACGAATTCACTTATGGCCAGTACACCCTCTCTTTTAAGAACACGATGTATCTCCTTCAAAGCTCTTGCTGCATCTGGTATCTCTTGCAGAACATCAACCAGGAATACGGCATCGAAGAAATCTTGTTCAAAGGGTAATTCATAAGCACTTGCCACGCATGTTTCAATATTATTAATCTTTTTGTTTTCTTCCTTCTCCAGTTTACGCATGAGCTTTTGTATCATTAACGGCTGAATGTCCATAGCATATAGTCTTCCCTCTTCGCCAATAACCCGCGCTATATCCAGAGTGCACGATCCTGAACCACAGCCCAATTCCAGAACTTTCATCCCGTTTTTTATTCCTGACCTTAATATCATCTTCGCCGGCGGCTGTAACCAGCGCCTGAGATTTGAATCTAAAAAGTATGTTATGAAAACGGGGACAGGAAACTTATGTATTTTCTTAATAATACGGGGAATGATAATAACCACTGCCAGAATAACGAAAAAATATAAAACCGTACTCTCCTATCCTCAGTAATGCGGTACTGTCAATATTAACTCGATAGTGTTTTTACAAATTCTGCTAATATTTACCATCAGGGCCATTTATTTCCAGGATACCCCTCCAAATTCAGCGTTCTTATGACGAATTTTACAGGTAACAGTCAAACCAGTCCCGGCTAATCTGCATAATTTGCTCACAATAACAAGGGTCAGTAAAAGAATGGTCAGCGCCCTCCATGATTTCCAGTTTCTTCAATCCGGTAACACGGGCATATATGGCACGGGCGTTTTCCAGAGGCACCACTTCATCATTACCACCATGAAAAATGAGCAGGGGCTGTTTCATTAATGATACTTGATGAAGAACATCATGCTGTTGCAAATCTGCGAAGAAACCTGTGCCCAGTTTGTTCCCTGAAGGAAGCTGCACATAGCCTTGCTCTTTGATACTTGCCCATGCTTCACGGGGTGGCTGGGGAAATTCATAAGGTGCTGCTAGAGTTACGACTACTTTAACACGCGTATCCGATACTGCGAGAACAATAGTAGCACCAAAACTGGAACCGATGACAGCGATACGCTCACTGTTAATATCCGCCTTCTGTAGATAAGTTAGTGCTGCCTGATAATCTTTTATTCTTGCCGTAAGCGTAGTATCTTCGAATTTGCCTTCACTTTTTGTCTCACCTTCACCACATCCCCGGTAGTTAAAGCGTAGTGTCGCAAATCCCAGGCTAGAGAACCACGGGACAAAAAGCTGCCATTTATTGCCATTCATTGAACTCTCAAAACCATGTGACAGCAGTACACAAGGCGCACTCTTGCCAGGTGACTGAAATTTGCCTTTTATTACCTGCCCTTCACTGTGGAATTCAATCAATTGTTCCATATCACATTACTCCTTAAATTATGCCTGTGTCTTACCGTCTTTCTGCACTTTTTTCTGCAATTCGTAGAGCTTGGTAATTGCTTCCAGCGGTGTTAAAGCATCAATTTCCAGAGTGGAAATCTCATCAGCCAGCAGGGAATTCGCTGCCCACAAGGATAATTGAGGAGTAATTTTACTGATAGATTGCTGCTTACTTCTCCCAGCGGAGTGGTTCCCATTCTCAAAAGCTGCCAGTACTTCTTGCGCACGATTAATTACGGATCGCGGGAGGCCTGCCAGTTGCGCCACATGAATACCATAGCTCCGGTCGGCGCCACCAGGCACTATCTTACGTAAAAAAATTACCTCTTTATCTTTTTCTAATACTGCCACATTAAAATTCTTTACTCTGGGAAGAGAGTCTGCCAGTTCTACTAATTCATGATAATGCGTGGCAAAAAGAGTTTTTGCTCCTAAGCGGGGATTATTATGAATATATTCCGCAACGGCACGTGCGATAGAAATACCGTCATAGGTGCTGGTACCGCGGCCAATCTCATCGAGGATAATCAGTGACCGCGGGCTGGAATTATTTAAAATATTGGCAGTTTCCACCATCTCCACCATGAAGGTCGACTGGCCGGCGGTCAAAAAATCCATGGCCCCGACTCTGGTGAAAATCCGGTCCACCAGCCCGATCCTGGCCTGCCTGGCCGGGACGAAAGAACCCATCTGGGCCAGCAAGCAGATCAGAGCCACCTGTCTGAGGTAGGTGGACTTGCCGCCCATGTTGGGTCCGGTAATTATCAGGATCTGGTTTTCGTTACGGTCCAGGTAGGTATCGTTGGGAATGAATGGTTCGCCCTGCACCACTTCTATCACCGGGTGCCTCCCGTCAGCAATAGCCAGGATATCGCTCTCCTCCACCTCCGGCCGGGTGTAATTCCTCTGGTGGGCTAGCTCGGCCAGAGACAGGAGCACGTCCAGCAGAGCCAGGTTCTGGGCCATCTGCTGCAGGCGGGAAACCTGCTGGCTGACTTCCTCCCGCACCTGCAGGAAAAGCTCGTATTCCAGCTCGTTACTCCGGGCTTCGGCCCCGAGCACCCGTTCTTCATATTCTTTCAATTCCGGGGTGATGAACCTTTCGCTGTTGACCAGGGTTTGCTTGCGCTGGTAATCAGCCGGCACCAGGGACAGGTTGGGCCTGGTCACTTCAATGTAGTAGCCAAAAACCTTATTGTACCTGACCTTAAGCGAGGAGATGCCAGTTCTCTCCCGTTCCCTTCTTTCAATCTGGGCGATGAAAGTCTTACCGGAATGACTGATTTTTCTCAGTTCATCCAGCTCCTGGTGGAAGCCGGCTTTGATCAGGCCGCCTTCCTGAAGGAGAACGGCCGGTTCATCCAGGATGGCCCGGTCGATTAACCCGGCCACATCCTGCAGGTTGTCCCAGGAAGACTTTATTTGCTCGAAATTTTCGGCCCGGAAATCCTTAAGCTGGCTTTCAATCTCGGGCAGGGGCCACAGGGATTTTTTCAGGGCCACCAGGTCCCGGGGGCTGGCCGCCGCCAGCGAAATCCTGGTGGTCAGCTTCTCCAGGTCGAGAATCTGGCGCAGCTGTTTTCTGATTTCCTGCCTGACGATGGGCTTCTTTAAGGCTTCCTCCACCGCTTCCTGCCGCCGCCTGATTTCCTGACACTCCAGCAGCGGGTGCAACAGCCAGTTCTTTAGCAATCTGGCGCCGGGAGCGGTCAGGGTAAAATCAATCACCCCCAGCAGGGATTCGGCCACCTGCCCGGTGCGCAGATTCTTGACCAGTTCCAGGTTGCGCACGGCGATGGCGTCCAGGACCATGGTCAGGCCCGAAGTCTGATAGGACATCTTCCTGATATAGCCGGCCGTTTCCCGCCTGTTCTTCTTCAGGTAATAAAGAAGAGCCCCGGCAGCGGACACCGCCAGCGGTCGGCCCTGCAGTCCGAAACCCTCCAGTGAAGCTACCCGAAAATGCTCGAGAAGCAGGCTTGAAGCCTGCGAGTAATCAAAAGACCAGGGCTCAACCTGGCTGAGGGCCAGGTCGGCCAGGTCGGTCGAGGCCAGCAGACCTTTTATGACCGGTTCCTGGCCTTCGGGACAGATTATTTCTTTCGGCCCGAGGCGGAATATCTCGTCCAGCAGAGCCTTGCGGCTGGCCTCCTCCCCATCCATAGCTATTATCTTGCCGGAGAGGAGGTCAGTGCTGGCTGCGCCCCAGCGGCCGTCGGTCAGAATCAGGCTCAGGACACCGAAGCTTTCGGCCCGGTCCTCGCCCTCAATTTCCACTGCCGTCCCGGGAGTGAGCACCTTGATAACTTCTCGCCTGACCACGCCCCTGGCCTGTCTCGGGTCTTCCACCTGCTCGCAGATGGCCACTTTGTAACCGGCTTTCAGCAGCCGGGCCAGGTAAGAATTCACCGAGTGATAGGGCACGCCGCACATCGGGACATTCTGACGGGAGGTCAGGGCGATACCCAGCAGGGCCGAGCCCAGGTGGGCATCCTCAAAAAACATTTCATAAAAATCGCCTAGCCGGAAAAAGAGCAGGCAATCCCGGTGCTGGGCTTTAATCCGGTGATACTGCTCCATCATCGGGGTCAGGGTATCGTCTTTTCTGTTCATGGGATTGGTTTGTAACCTATAAACTATATTATATCCGGTCTTTAATTTGCAACCGCTCCCGGCCTCTTCCTCCATTTGATTTGACAATCGGGGCCATAAGTTTTAGTATTAAAAACTGATAATTTACTGGAATTAATAATTAGTATGAATGCACCGACTGTCCTGACCATAATCAGAATGCTGGCCATCCCGGGATTGGTAGCTGTAATGCTTACTCCTTTTCCCGGTCATGAAGTGGTGGCCTTTGCCGTGTTCGTGCTGGCCTGCCTGACCGATATGCTGGACGGCTTCTGGGCCAGGAGAAAAAAGCAGGAAACGGTTCTCGGGTCATTGCTCGACCCGCTGGCCGACAAGCTGCTTATCGCCTCAGCTCTCATTTGCCTGGTGGAAGGCGGGGTGGTGGCGGCCTGGATGGCCATCATCATCGTCGGACGGGAGCTGGCTGTAACCGGTTTCCGGGCTATTGCCGCTTCCCGCGGTTTTCACATTCCCGCTTCTGGCTGGGGAAAGCTCAAGATGATTTTCGAGACGGTAATCGTGGCCATCCTGATTCTCGGACAGACCCACCTGGGCCTGCTCTACCGCCTGGCCCATAATTACGGTTTATGGCTGGTGGTGATTATTGCCCTGGCTTCAGCCCTGGAATATTTCATCCGCTTTGGACCGCAGGTAATAAAAGAGACTTCAGCCTGAAATTGCCTGGCGGCAGCTTTCCAGCGAGTTCATATCTTCCACATTGAACAAACTCGGGGCTTCAGCCCACGGCCGGGAAATTCTTTTCAAAAGACCCGTCAGGACTTTGCCCGGACCCAGTTCCACTGCCTGCCTAACCCCCAGTTCCCGCAGGCGCTGCATGGCTGGATACCAGAGAACCGGGCTGAAGACCTGGCGGTAGAGCAATTCCCTGGCCTCCTCCCCGGAACTTATTTCGCGGGTGGTAACGTTGGAGATTACGGGAAAGGCCGGGTCGCGAAAATTGATCTTTTCCAGGTCGGCCCTGAGTTTTTCGGCCGCGGGCTTCATCAAGCTGGTGTGGAAGGGGCCACTCACCTGAAGCAGCACCGAACGCGGCGCTTTCAAAACGGCCAGGGCTTCTTCCACAGCTTCTTTTTCTCCGGCAATGACAACCTGGTCCTCGGCGTTCCAGTTAGCCACCTGGACCAGGCCGGAGCTGACCGCCTTCAAACCCTCCTCCACTTTTTGATAATCGAGGCCAAGGACGGCGGCCATAGTCCCCTGCCCCGGCGGCACGGCTTCCATCATGTAGCGGCCGCGGTTATGGACCAGTTTTACTGCTTCGGCAAAATCAAGACTCCCGGCGGCCACCAGGGCTGAGTATTCACCAAGACTGTGGCCGGCCGCCAGGTCCGGTTTTATTCGGAGCAGGCGAAAGGCTATATAGCTGACCGTAAGCAGGGCTGGCTGAGCCCGGCTGGTCAGACGCAACTCCTCTTCGGGACCCTCCAGGCACAGGCGGGAAAGGCTGAAACCCAGCGCTTCATCAGCCAGGTTGAAAATCTCCCTGGCTTCCTGGCTGCGTTCAAAAAAATCCCGGCCCATTCCCACCGCCTGCGAACCCTGACCTGGAAAAAGGAAAATTCTGCTCATAGCTTTTCCTTTCATCTGATTTTTTTCAGGCATTCGGGAAAAATTGCTATTTCGGCCCTCTGCCTGAGTTCCCGGGTCCATTCTTTAACCCGTTCCTCTCGCAGTTTATTCTGAAGCCTGGCTTCAATTTCATCCAGAACGATTACCAGCTCGGCCGGGCTCTGACCGGCAGCTTTTTGTTCGGGCAGGTAGACCTGCTGGTAATAATCCTCTATTTCTTTCAGTGAAACATAAAGCCTCTGGTTGAACCTGGTGCCTATGACCTTCTCAAAAAGAATCTTATCCTGAAGGTATCCGGTCAAGTCTTCCGGCTTCAGACCCAGGGCCTGGCACCGGCTGTCAAACGCCTCCGCTCCCAGCCTGGTCTTCAGGCGCTCCAGTTCAGCTTCAACTTCTTCCGAAGTTACCTGGAGTTGCTCGCGGGTCAATCTCAGGACCAGCAGAACATCGATATACTTTTCCAGCCTGTCTTCGGCCGCCAGTGCTTCGTTGTTCATTCCGGGCAGCAGGTTAAAAGCTTTCAAGACCTCCAGGTCAAACCAGGTTACCGGGATGTTATCCACGCTGGCCACCAGGCAATTGAGCAGTTCCTGCCCGCTGCCCGGGGTAATAACCATAAATAACAGCAGTGCCAGCAGTCCGACCAGCCGGGCGCCATAAATCTTTTCTCTGGTAGCTTTATTAAACATCGATTCAACCTAAAACATGTTGCCTATGGTCAGGAAGAAGCCGGGTTTCCATTTGTTGCCCGGCGGATTGAGATTCCAGCCAACATCAAACCTGATTGGACCGAGAGGGGTTCGGTAGCGCAAACCAAGCCCGGCCGCCTGGCTTAGCTTGAGAAAATTGAAATCCCGGATTTCGGGAAAGACCTGGCCGACGTCATAAAAAATCGCCCCGTAGAGGTTGGGCAACTTCTTCAGCAGCAAAAACCGGGCTTCCATGTTCAGCAGGAATATGGACCGTCCGCCAACCGGCAGACCTGATTCGGGGTCTTTCGGACCGAGCATTTCAAAGGCCTCTCCCCGGAAGGAATTGCTGCCCCCGGCAAAAAATCTTTCCGGGATGGGAACGGTGCCCGAGGCCAGGCCGAACCTGAGGGTGGTATTGAAATTGATACCGGGAGCCAGCGGGTAGAAGTACAGAAACTTGGCAAACAACTTGAGGAAATTGGATTCGGTTTCCAGCAGGGGGTAAGCCCTTTCCAGGGCCAGGCTGAAGAAATAGCCGCTGGAGGGATTGAAGGTGTCATTCCGCCGGTCCTGGATAAATGTGGCCGAACCGTAGGCAATGGAATAAGGCAAACGTTCCCTCTCCACTTCCGATTCTTCGATCTGCAGGTTGGTAAGCTTGGTCCTTAAAGCTCCGGCGGCCAGCAACAGGGAAAAACCGGCCGGCAGATTTCTCATGGTGGACAGAGTCAAGCCTCGCCTTTCATAGCTGAAGCTGGTCCGGTCTTCTTTTTCCAGGTAACCGCTGAAATAGGTTCTCATCCTCAGACCGAGGAAATGCGGCTGCTGCCAGGTGGCCACCAGCCTTTTCTCCACCAAACTGAGCTGGCCAACCAGGCTAAACTGTGAAGCATTGCCCAGCAGGTTATACCTTATGTACTCGGCTGTTATTCTTGGCCTGAGTTCGTTTTCCCAGAGGGCCAGGGACCGGGCTTCCTCCCTGGTTTCAATACCCAGTCCCAGCCCGGCAAAATTCTGTTCCCCTTCCCTGACCTGGATCGACAGATTCATGGAATTGTCGGCCGCCGGGAGCTCTTCCAGTTTAATTTCTGAAAACACTCCCAGTCTGTCCAGTCCCCGCTTGGTCTCCAGCAAACGGTTATATTCAGCCCAGTCTCCGGGGCGCAGCCGAACTTCTCGCAGGATGATATTCTTGTGGGTCAGGTGGTTACCGGTGATGAAAATATTGCCTACCTGGAACCGCCGGCCTTCGTTAACTCTGATGACCACGTCCAGGTTGTTTTCGCGGTCCGGAGTGGCCTCGACCTCCAGCTGGGTGCCCCGGAAGCCCCGGTTGAGGTAGAGCTGATTTATCTTTTCCAGGTCCCTCTGCATCCGCGGCTTGTAATAAGGCTGGCCAGGACGGGTATCCAGCAAACGGAACATCTCTTCCACTGGCAGGACGGCCGCTCCCTGGATTTCCAGGCTCCGAACCATCTGCCTGGGCCCTTCTTCAATAAAATAAACCGGCCGGGCTGAATTATCCTTGCGGCTGAAATTCAGGGTCACCCGGGTCTGGGGGAAACCCTGTTCAGCATAAAACAACCTGATTTTTTCGGGCAGGTCGTAGACCTCCTGTCCGTCGAGATAGGGAAAGAAGAGGAATTTTTCCCCTATTCCCAGGTTCTTCTTGATTTCCCTGTGGCTGAAGGTTTTATTGCCCCGAAACTCAATCTCTTTTATCTCCAGCTTCGGCCCCTGGTGCACTTCGTAAATAACCAGGAGTTCATTTCCTTCACGTTTGAGGCGAGGCCGGACTGTGGCCAGCAGATAGCCCCGTTTTCTTAATTGCTTCAGGAGCAGAGCCTCTCCCTCGGACAGGGCCCACTCTTCAAAAACTTTCTGTTCCCAGACCGGCTGCACTATTTTCGGAGATAGGTTGGTCCCGAGCAGCCGGACTGAAATCTTAACCGACGGGTTCAGGCTGATAACCAGGTCGACCGTACCCTTCTGCTGGTCCACCTCTTCCCGGGCCAGTTTGACTTCAGCCCAGTTATATCCGAGTTTGTTATAGGCACGCCGGATGCGAGCCAGGGCTGCCTCCAGCTTTCTCGGCACATAATAATCGCCGCTCTTCAAGCCGAGCAATCCCTGCAATTTATCTTCGGCGATTAAGTTCTGACCTTCGAACACAATTTGGCGGATGGCCAGGCGTCTCCAGCCCGGGAGCCG
>DMVN01000187.1:10147-14684 GCA_003476685.1 Acidobacteriota bacterium
GGAGAAAACAGGCCTTCATCCGCCAGAATTCTTTCGATGTCCGGCCCAGCTTTCTCCCGTAGATTTTCTGATAGAATTCCGCCCTTCTTTAAGTAGACCAGCTCCTCATTAATCCTTTTCCTGAGGCGGCGGGGGCCGGCTATCCGGATATTCCTGATAAAAATGTTCCTGGTCAGGACGAAGGTCAATTCCCCGGCCGCAGGCCCGCTATAATAAACCTCGGCCCGGGAGAAAAAGCCGGTTCTCATCAATTGCTTGAGGTTCTGATCAACCTGAAATTCAGAATAGGACTGCCCCGGCCTGAGGTTTAACAGGCTGCTGACCGCCGGTTCGGCTTCCTGGCCGTCAACCAGGATGATTATCTTTTCCACCGGACGACTGTTCTCGGCCGGATGAAGGAAGACGGAGGTGGCCAGCAGAATAATTACCGACAGCCAGACCCTGACTTTCACCTAAAACCTCTTTCGCAACTTAAAATCAAGGCTGACCCGTCCGAGTTCGTTCCTGATGGCCACCAGCGACAGGCCCCCGGACAGGTCCCATTCCAGCCGGACAATTTCCTCTCTCTGGGTAGCCAGGTTGGTGGAATAGACTATAAAAAAGTTCTTGGAAAGCCGCTTGCCCACGGTCAGCCGGGCGGTGATTTCAGAAGTTGAACCCATGAGAAAAGGATCAAGCCGGAAGCGGTCCAGGCTGAACAGGCTTTCTGATTTCCGGGCCAGCTGGTAGGAAATCATGGAAGCCGTGCTCATCTGGGTCGGGTCGAGGGAGTAGCGTCTCTGGTAGGATTCGCCCAGAGCCAGCAGGGACAGGATTTCTTCCTGCGGCAACGGCGGCGAGGAAGAAAATTCAGGCTTGAGATTGCTGGCCAGGCCGTTTAGGCTGAAAATGACATGATAATCCTTGACATAGGCTTCGCTCTGAAAATCTATGTAGGGGTCAATCACCAGGGGATTGAAGAAACTCAACCGTCCCCTGAGAACGCGGAAATCGCGGTCCTGGAAATAAACTGTTCCGGCCAGGGCTTCAATTTCTCCGGTGATGACTGGGGCCCCAACCGTGCCGGAGATAGTCAGGTCCAGCCTGGCCCTGATTCGCCCCAGGGAATTCTCCATCCAGACGTTGTCGCTGGCCCGGAGCCTGAAGTTGAGGTTGAGGTCATTAATCCAGGTGTTCCTCCCCTCGGCCTCATAAGTCTGGGAGGAAAAGGAAAGCCTTTCGTATAATTCTTTTTTCCAGAGGGCTTCCTTGAGCAGGAAATCGCCTTCGAGAACCGAGCGGCTCTGCTTCTTGGAAAACCTCATCTGGCCGTCGGCCACCAGTCTGGTCCGCTCAAAAACCGAAAGTTCCATGTTCTGGCCGGACAGGCGGATTTCAGCTTCATCCAGACCCGTAGCTCCGAAGGCCAGTTCACCGAAACCCTGGACCGGACCTCCGCCCAGTAATCCCTGAAAGGACCTGATGGAAACCCGGCCATTTTTAACGAAGGCCAGACCGGAGAAATCGTTCAGAGCATGGGCAAAGCCTGGAATCGGAATCAAGTTCCCCCGGAGCTCCACCGCCCCGGTCAGGTCCAGGCCGGCAATCGGCCCCTGGAAGCTCAACAGGTAATCGACGCTGCCGCTGGCCCCTTTCCAGGGAAGGAGAAAATCCAGGTTGGTCAACCGGCCCCGGACTTCTCCCTGCAGAAAATCGCGGTCAAAGGGGATTTCCAGTTTAACCTCAAACTGGCTGTCGCCCGGCAACAGCCTTCCTTTCAACTCGATATTCAAATTGTTGTTGAGGAAATTCAGATTATAATCGCCGCTGGCGCCCTGGGCCCTGACAAAAAAGACTCCGAACTTATCTACGGAAAAATTTCCGCGGGGACGGTCCTGGCCGAAGAGGCCCTGACCCTTAAGGTCCAGGCTGATCCGGCCCGAAAAATCGGAAGAAAAGGGCTTAAGGTCAACCTCGGTTGCTTTAAGGTCAAAATCATAAGTTCCCGGTTCAAAACCCAGGGCTAATTTTCCGGACACTTCCCCGCCGTTGAGGTTGAATTTAAGCTCAGGAAAACTCAGCCCCCGCTCATCCCAGATAATTTTCCCGCCGACATTTTTAATCGGGCTGCCCAGCAATAGCATTTCTTCAGAAGTGAAATCTCCCTGGAAGTTTATTCTCTGGCCCTCGGTAATATAAATGAAATCTCCCCGGGCCGGGCCCCTGATTGGAAAATCAACCTTGAGGTAAGCCAGGGCCGTTTCCACCAGGGCTCTGTCCATGAGCAGCCTGGTTTCGGTTCGACCGTTGTGATTATTGATTTCGACCTGCCCCTGAAAGTTCTTGTCCAGGACGTAGACCTTGCCCTCAACGTTCCCGCCTTCGACTGCCACCTGGCCTCTGGCGGTGGTCACCTCAAACCTTTCAAAACCAGCCGGCGACAATGAAAATTCAAAATCCAGGCGGGGACGGTGATAATCACCCTTGATTTCTATTTCGGCCCGCCCGGCACCCCTGATTTCGGGAAATTCAAACCTGGTCTTGAACAGCTTCTCAGTAAACTCCCGGGCTTCCCGGACATCGGTGAACTGCCCGGTGATGACCAGGCCCAGCTGGCGACCGATAACCACCTGGCCCCCGACACTCAGCCGTCCAAAGGATGTCAGTAAATCCCTGGTCTGAATTTTCAGGTCCTTTTTTGGCAAATTCAGGTCAACCCCGACCCGGCCGTTCAGGGCATACCTGTCCCCCGTCCAGGTTTCAGTAATTTCATCGCGGAATTCGGCGGTAGCCTGAAGTTCCCCTTTTTTCAGCGTAAACCGGCCCCAGGCCGGGGAACTGACCGGCCAGGGAACCGAAGCATAATTCATGATTGGGTCCAGATGAAAGCCCTCCATCTGTCCCTCGATCAGGCCACCCCCGTAGGTGATGGTCACTCTTTCCAGTGGCTGGTTGTTCTTCTTAATTTCTGAAAGAATCCGCCCGCCCCGCCCCTTCTCCATCAGCACCTGGCCCTCGGCCGAGCCCAGGTCCACCTGGTTCAGGCGGAAATTTTTCATCTGGTAATCAGCTTTGACCAGCAAGGGCCCGCCTTCATTGGAGATGGTGACTTCACCTGAAGTCTTACCTTCCCAGCTAAAAGGGAGTCCCAGGGCGCTCATTATGAACTGGGTATCCAGGTTATAGACGGCCCTCAGGTCCACCCTGGTCGATTGCAGCAGGGCGATTTTTCCTTCCAGTCGCAGGGCCGAATTTTCTCCCTGGACAATCAGCCGGCCGATGTTGATAGTGCGACCGCGGCCGGTCACCAGGGCTTCCAGTTCACCCTCCAGCAGTTCAGGAGAATCATAGGGTCTTAACCTGGCTTTCCCGGCCCTTAGATGGACATTAACCCGGTTACCTTCCACCCGGAAAAAGGCCGAAACTCCTGTCAATTCATAACTGCCCTGGTTGAGCTCAAAGACAAAGTGGCCTTCATTGATAAAGCCGCCTTCAATTATCAGCGGCAGATTTAAGGATAGCTTGCTACCTCCACCTGCCCCCTGTTCTCCCTTGCCGTTATAAACCAGCTCCGGCCGAAAGACTTCCACCGTTACCGGCTTTTCTTTCTTCAGCAGGGAGAGCAGGGGTAGTGAGACCTTCAGCCGTTCCAGCGAGAAGCCGGGATTAGCCGACCGCGATTTCAGGTTCTTGATACTGAGAGATGGAGGCAGGTAACTCAGCTTTAGCTCGCCCACCTCGAAACTCTGGTCCAGCCGGCGGCCAAGCTGTTTCAAGAAAAGGCTCTTGGCAAACGACAGGGCGACGTACAAAAAAGCAATCACTACCAGGACGGCAACGAGGCCCTTTCGTTTTTTCAAGAAGCTCATGAACTCAAGCTCTCTCTGTAATTAAACAGGCTATTATTTCCCGGCCACCTTTTTCCAGTCCTGGAGAAACTTCTCAATACCGATATCGGTCAGGGGATGACGGACCAGCTTATCCATGACCGCATAAGGAACGGTGGCAATGTGAGCCCCCAGCAGGGCAGCTTCCACCACGTGCCCGGGGTGGCGGACGCTGGCCACTATCACTTCGGTCTCGAAGTTATAATTTTCATAGATGGTCAAAATCTGTTCCACCAGCTCCATCCCGTGGTGGGAGATATCGTCCAGGCGGCCGATGAAGGGACTGACGAAGGCGGCCCCGGCCTTGGCCGCCAGCAGGGCCTGGGATGGCGAGAAAACCAGGGTCATGTTCACCTTAATCCCTTCCGCAGCCAGGATTTTGGTGGCCTTGAGTCCTTCCAGGTTAACCGGAATCTTGACGGCAACGTTGGGCGCTAACTGGTTGAGCTTTCGGGCTTCGGGAACAATCTCCTCGGCCCTGGTGGTAACGCACTCCACGCTTACCGGTCCCGAGACCAGGCTGCAGATTTCCCGGATCAGTTGGTCAAAAGGTACGTTTTCCCTGGAACAGAGGGTGGGATTGGTGGTAACTCCGTCGAGAATACCCCAGCTGGCCACCTCTCTTATTTCCTGCAGATTGGCGGTGTCCAGAAACAGTTTCATCCTACCTC
>DMVN01000009.1 GCA_003476685.1 Acidobacteriota bacterium
CCGGGTGCTGACCATGGACCTGCACTCTCCCCAGATTCAGGGCTTTTTCTCCATTCCGGTTGACAACCTGATGGCCGCGCCGGTCATCGCCAGCCACATCAGGACTCTCAACCTGGCCAACCTGACCATCGTTTCCCCCGATGCCGGGGGCGTCGGCCGGGCCAGAGTCTTTGCCAAAAGGCTGGATGCCAGGCTGGCCATCATCGACAAGAGGCGCCCGGCGCCCAACGTGGCCCAGGTACTTCACGTAATCGGTGAGGTCCGGGACCAGGATGTGGTCATATTCGATGATATGGTGGACACTGCCGGCACCCTGACCCTCGGAGTGGAAGCCCTGCGGCGGGAAGGAGCCAAAAGAATTTTTGCCGCCTGCACCCATCCAGTGCTGTCCGGGGAAGCGGTGGAGCGCATCGAAAAATCGGGGCTGGAAAAAGTTTTCGTCACCGATACCATTCCCCTGAAAGACCAGGCCAGCCGGAGCCAGCGATTCCAGGTGCTGTCGGTGGCCGAGCTGTTTGGCGAAGCCATAAGAAGAATAAACGAGGGTAGTTCCGTAAGCTCTCTTTTTACCTGAGGAGGAAAGAAATGACACTGGTGATTAAAGCCGAAAAAAGAACTGAGCTGGGAAAAAATGCCTCCGGGCGGTTAAGACGCCAGGGGCTGGTCCCGGCCATTCTCTATGGCCAGTCAATGGGTAGCGTCCCGCTGACCCTGAAGAAAAAGGATATCATCGAAATCCTGAAATCGGAAACCGGGGAAAACACCATTTTCCGGGTAGCCTATGACTCGGAAGAAAAAGATGTGATGATCAAGGAAGTCCAGATCAATCCGGTGACCGATGAGCTGACCCACGTCGACCTGATCAGTATTTCCATGGACAAGCCGGTCCGGGTTTCGGTTCCGGTGGAACTGGTGGGAGAACCGGTCGGGGTCAAGGTGGAAGGCGGCCTGGTCGACTTCCTGCTGCGCGAACTCGACATCGAATGCCTGCCGCGGGAAATTCCAGAATCGATCAAGATTGATATCAGCCAGCTCCACTTGCACCAGTCTTTCAAGGTGATGAACCTGGAGCTTCCGGCCGGCATCAAGGTTCTGCATGAACCCCAGACGGCGATTGTGGTTATAAGCAGCGTGGCCGAAGAAGCGGCCCCGGCCATCACCGAGGAAGTGGTGGAAACTGCCGAGATGAAAGAACCGGAAGTTATCAAGAAAGAACGGAAGAAAGAGGAAGAAGAAGAGACCAAGGGGTGATGAGTGTGGCTGGTGGTCGGTCTGGGCAACCCGGGAACAGAATACAGCCATACCAGGCATAACGCCGGTTTTCTGGTGGTCCAAGCCCTGGCCCGGCAGTGGCGCCTGCCGCTCCGAACCAGGGCCAGCCGTTCTCGACTGGCCGAGACCAGAAGAGGCCGTTCCCAGGTCATCCTGGCCCTGCCCCAGACCTATATGAATCTGAGCGGCCAGGCGGTGCTGGCCTTGCTGACTAAATACCGGGTAAAACCTGAGAACCTGATTGTCGTCTATGACGACCTCGACCTTGACCTGGGTCAGGTCCGGGTGCGACCGGGTGGAAGTCCCGGCAGCCACAAGGGCATGAAATCAATCGTTGAGTCTATCGGGACCCAGGCTTTTCCCAGGGTCAGGGTGGGCATCGGGCCCAAACCGGCCGGAGCGGAGGCCGCGGATTATGTCCTGGAAGAATTCCCGCCTGAAGAGTGGGAAAAACTGCAGCCGGCGCTGGCGGCCGCCAGCCGGGCGGTGGAGATGATAATTGACGGAGAGCTGGCCCGGGCCATGAATATCTTCAACCGGCGAAAAAAAGAAGAGACGGCCGGGCCAGATTGATTTTTCAGAAGAATTAGGTAAAATAAGAGTTCGTCTCCTTGCTCCGGAGCAGAAGCCCCGGGGCTTTAAATCCATAAGGAGGAAAATATGAATCAATACGAAACAGGTTTCATTGTCGCTCCCAACCTGCCAGAAGAAGAAGCCTCGGCCCTGATCAATCAGCTGGCGGAGGTCATCCCGGCCAAGAATGGCCAGCTGATCAAGAAAGATTTCTGGGGAAAAAGGAAACTGGCCTATCCCATCAAAAGGTTCAACGAAGGTTTGTACGTGTTCTTTATCTACCAGGGCTCTCCGGCCGTCCCGGCCGAACTGGAAAGAAGGTTCAAGCAAACCGATGCTATCCTGCGTTTCATGACTATCAAGCGGGACCCCAGGGATGTGATGAAGGGCAAGAAGAAAGTCAAGACTGTAGAAGCAGCCGAAAGTGCCCCGGTCGCAGCCGAACCTCAGGCCGAAGAATCTTCCCGGGAGGAGGTAAAGTAAGATGGCTAACAGAGAAGAAAGAGAAAAGACCGAAAGAGGCCCGTCCAGAAAATTCTTCCCGCCCAAGAAAAAGGTTTGCCGTTTCTGCGAGAGAAATCTCCGGGACATAGATTACAAAGCGGTGGAGATATTGCGGAAGTACATTCCCGACCGCGGCAAGATTGCTCCCCGCCGCATCACCGGCACCTGCGCTTACCATCAGCGGAAACTGGCCCGGGCCATCAAGCGGGCCCGGATTATGGCCCTGTTGCCCTTTGTGGAAGACTGAGGTGGAGGAGGCTGCCGATGAAAATCATACTCTTGGAGAACGTGGAAAAAGTCGGGCGAAAGGGAGATATCCTGGAGGTAGCGCCGGGTTTTGCCCGGAATTATCTGATTCCCAGGAAACTGGCCATGGAGGTCACCCCGGGCAACCTGAAGTCGGTGGAAATGCAGCAGAAAGCCCTGAAGAAGAAGCTGGAAAAGGAACGGCTGACTTTCCAGGAATTGATCAAACAGCTCAACCAGGTCAGCCTGACCTTCGTCCGCAAGTCGAGCGAAAAAGACGTCATTTTCGGCTCGGTCTCGGCTGCTGACATTCAGGAAGAACTGGCCCGCCTGGGGTTTGACCTAGACCGGAAAAAAATTATTCTGGAAGAACCGATAAAAAGACTGGGCACCTTTTCCGTTCCCATCAAGGTTTACCACGAGGACAAAGCCGAGATAAAGGTGGTGGTGGTCAAGGAAGAGGCTCCGGCCCCCGAAAGCCAGGCAGAACCTCAGAAGTGAGAACGGCCGGGTTGTAAGAAGCGTCTCTTTTAATAAAAAATATGGAGGCCAGGCCTCCTGAGAAGAGAGAGAGCATGGAACTGGATTTGACCGTTCTCAAGAAAACCCCACCCCACAGCCTGGAAGCGGAAAAAACAGTTCTGGGCGGGATTCTGGTCAACAATGCCTACCTGAACCTGGTCCTGAGCCAGGTCTCACCCGAAGATTTTTACCGCGACGCCCACCGTCAGATTCTGGAAGGCATGATCAGGCTGATGGACCGCAGTCAGCCGATAGACCTCCTGACGCTGAGCGATGAGCTGCAGAAGGCCGGAGTGCTGGAGGAAATCGGCGGCGCGGCCTACCTGGCTTCCTTGATGGACGGCGTCCCCCGCACCCTGAATATCGAGTACTACGCCCAGATTATCAAAGAGAAATCCCTGCTGCGGAGGCTGATTCTATCTTCAGCCAGAATCATCAATACTTCCTTCGAACAGCAGGCTGATGCCGATACCCTGATCAGCGAAGCCCAGCAGGCCATTGTGGAAATCGCCGAGGCCAAGATCAAACCCGGGTTTGTCCCAGTCGGGGCCCTGACCGGGGAAATGCTGGAGACCATCAGGTTGCTGGCCGAGCGCCGGGAAGCGGTGACCGGCGTGCCCACCGGTTTTATAGAACTGGATAACCTGACCGGCGGTTTCCATCCGTCCGAATTCGTCGTGGTGGCGGCCCGTCCCTCGATGGGCAAGACCGCCCTGGCCCTGAACATCTGCCAGCACGTTGGGTTGCGAACTGATTACTATGCCGGCTTCTTCTCGATAGAAATGGCCAAGGAACAGGTGGTCCTGCGTCTGCTGTGCGCCGAGGCCCAGGTGGATTTAAGAAAAGCCAGGTCGGGCTTTATCAGCGAACGGGAATTCGAGCGGCTGCAGCTGGCGGCCGAAACCCTGTCCCAGGCCCGCATCTACATTGATGAATCAGCCGCCCTGACCGTGATGGAAATGAAGGCCAAGTGCCGGCAGCTAAGGCTGGAAGGGCATCTCGATATCGTCTTTGTGGATTATATTCAGCTGATGCGCACCGGGGGTCGCTTTGAAAACCGCAACCAGGAAATGTCCTTCATCTCCCGGTCGCTCAAGGAACTGGCCAAGGAACTGCGCATCCCGGTGGTCGGAGTGTCGCAGCTCAGCCGGGCTCCTGAAAAGATGCGCAAGGAACCCAAGCCGATGCTGTCCGACCTGAGGGAATCCGGGGCCATCGAGCAGGATGCCGATGTGGTCATCTTCATCTACCGCCCGGATTACTATCATCCGGAAGATGAAGCCATCAAGGGCATCGCCGAGGTCAACGTGGCCAAGCAGCGTAACGGGCCGCTGGGCAGCGTTCCTCTGGTGTTCCTGCGGGAATACGCCAAGTTTGTCAACATGGATTTCAGCTATAAACGCGAAGAGGAAATCTGAGCGCGGCCGATGGAAAAACAAACCTGGATACCCTTTTTCGGAAATTTTTTCTGCGAGCTGGGCCAGGTTTATGACCTGGCGGTCA
>DMVN01000161.1 GCA_003476685.1 Acidobacteriota bacterium
TTCTTAAGCCACCAGCCCAGCGTTTCAGTAACCCAAACTTTTAACTTTCTTTTTCTTTCTTTTTGTGTTATTAGTAATTCTCAAAGCCAGATGTCCGGCAAATGATAACCGAAATTAAAGAGCCGACAGTCGACCCCTTTTTTATTACCTGCACCTCACTTTTTTTAAGCATAAATAATTCTGAACAAGGAGTCTTTAATGTTTGCTAATACCCATTTTAAGAAGGCTAAGAAATACTGGTACATGGGCAAGCTGTATGACTGGTCGGAGGGCATTCTCCACCCCATGATGCACGCCCTCCATTATGGCACCTGTACCTTTGAAGGCATCAGGGCCTACGCCACTGCCAGAGGCCCGGCCATCTTCCGTCTGAAAGAGCACGTTGACCGGTTCTTTCACTCGGCCCAGGTCATCAAGATGAAAGTCCCCTTCACCAAAGAAGAGGTGATAGAAGCCTGCAGGTTGATTGTCCGGGAAAACGAGCTGGACAGCGCCTATATCAGGCCGTTGCTCTTTTATTCCTACGGCAACCTGGGCCTGGTGCCAAAGTTCTCCCCGGTGGAATTGCTGGTTGGAGCCTGGGAATGGGGAGCTTACCTGGGAGATAGAGCCCAGCAGGGAGTTAAGGCCTGCATTGTTCCCAAGCGCCGGATTCACAACTCCCAGCTCGACCTCTCAGCCAAGCTGGGCGGGGTTTACGTCCAGTCCATGATCAACGGGACCGAAGCCCGGGAACGCGGCTATGACGAAGCCATCTTCCTGAATCTTGAAGGCCGGGTGGCTGAAGGTCCGGGCGAAAATATCTGCCTCATCAAAAACGGCGTCCTCCACACCAACGACCGCTCAGAATCCATCCTGGAAGGCATAACCAGGACCAGCCTGCTGGAGATTGCGGCCGAGCTCGGTTATAAGACCAAAGTGGCTCCCATAACCAAAGAGGACCTGTTCTCGGCCGACGAAGCTTTCTTCTGCGGCACGGCGGTTGAAGTCACTTCCATCGTCCAGGTGGCCGATTTCTCGGAAAACCAGGCCAACGGACCGGTCTTTAACATCGGAGACGGGCGGCCGGGCCCTATCACGGCCCGGGTAGCCGAAGAATACAGGAGAGTGGTTACCGGTCAGAACCCCAAATTCGAAAAGTGGCTGACCTACGTAAAAGATTGACCTGACCGGCCAGACCGTGGTTGCCAGGTAATTAGAGTCAGACCACGCCAACTTTTTTGTTGCCCAAAATTTGAGGCATATTTAGGCCTTAAAAGTTTGGCTTATGTCCCAAACGTCGATTTTTGCTTAAAATTTTTCCCGGGCTTTCCTTTATCTGATATGTAATTTTGGACACAGCAAAATCAGCCTGGAAAGGATATTTCAGTCGACCACAACCTCTAAACTTTTTGATATTTATTTAATAGCATAGCCCGACGCCATCTACCCAAAACCCAGAACAGTGTCTGGATTTGTCGGGTGAAAAAAAGATATAATTCTCTATCCTTAAAATTCCGTGAAAGAGGCCCCAAAATGAGATTTAAGGCAGCCAGCAAAAAACTTTGGACCATATTTTTGATTTCTTTTACCCTGCTCCTGGCCCTGAGCCTGGCTGAAGCTCAGAACATACTGTCATCGCTTGGAGAAAAACAGGCTTACCGCAGCAAGCGGATTTCTTCCTTCGACCCGACCGGCGGCAACCGCGATGCCATCAGCATCGCCCCCGGCCAGACGGCCATCCTGGCCGACATCAAGGGGCCGGCGGCCATTCACCATATCTGGTTCACCATCTCCGCCGAGGCTTTCTACGGCCGCAAACTGGTCCTGCGGATGTACTGGGATGGCGAAGATACCCCGTCGGTGGAGGTGCCGGTGGGCGACTTTTTTGCCGTTGGTCATGGCCTGAACCGCAACCTGGTTTCGGTTCCGATTGTTCGGTCCTCCGAGGGTCGAGCCCTCAATTGCTACTGGTTTATGCCCTTCCGCTGGTCAGCCCGCATCACCGTCACCAACGAGGGAAGTCGTCCGGTGGGTTCATTTTATTACTACATCGACTACCGGGAAGTCAGCGACCTCAAGCCCGACGTTCCCTACTTTCATGCCCAGTACCGCCAGGAATTCCCCTGCGAGCCGGGCCGGAATTACCTGATTCTGGAAGCCGTGGGCCAGGGCCATTACGTGGGTTGCAACCTGAGTGTCCTGCAGCGGTCGATGGGCTGGTGGGGTGAGGGCGACGACATGATTTACGTGGACGGGGAAGAGCTTCCCTCTCTCCATGGGACTGGCAGCGAGGATTATTTTTCCGACGCCTGGGGCATGAGAGAGGGCAACAACCTTTACTATGGCTGTTCACTCCAGGAAGAAGATTTCCAGGCCGGGGCCAAGGCCACTGTCTACCGTTTTCACCTGCCCGACCCCATCCCATTTTTTAAGTCCATCAGGGTAACCATAGAACACGGACACGCCAACGACCGCTCCGATTATTACAGCTCGGTAGCCTACTGGTACCAGACTGAACCCCACAAGCCGTTCCCGGCGCTGCCGCCGGCAGACAGGCGATTGCCCTTTGCCCTCGAAACGCCGGATAACTTCGCCCAGCCGCTCTGGGCTAAGGTGGTCAACGGCGAAACAACTGAGGCGATTTATCAGGACAATGTCAGTGGCGCCAGAATTTCGGCCCCCCTGCTCAACCAGCTTCTAACTGCCTACTATGACCAGACCGGGCACCGCTACCAGGCGATAAGCTCCGAGGGTGCCAGCAGCGGCTACCGGGCCAGGTTAAGCCTCAAGGCCAGTTGGCACGATATCTATGACCTCCAGCTCTATTATCTCAAGGGCCCGGGCCTCGGCAACTGGTCGGTCCTTAAAGAAATCGCGAAGGTAGAAGAAAAAGTTAGCCCGGAAGAAGACCAGGGCGACCAGGCTGCAGAAAAGACCGAGGAAGAAAAGAAAACTGAAGAAGAAAAAAAGGAAGAAACCAAGGAAAAGCCGCAGCCGGCCGAGCCAGCCCAGGCCGAGGAGCCCCAATACCAAACCCTGGCCAGAATCAGCGCCTACCATCCGGAGACGGTCATTGATAGCCTGACCATTAAGGCCCAGGAATTAGGAACCGAAGAGAATATTTTCTGGCTGGAGGTTAGCGGAAAAGATACCCGGTCCGCTGGCTACGACCTGGCCATAGTCGGGGTGAATCTTATTCCGACCAGGCAGAATTTCGCTCTCGACTGGTACCTGATCGGACCATTTGAGGCGCCCGGCATGAATTACCTGACCACACCCTATCCGCCAGAACAGGAAATAAGGCTTAACAGAAACTACCAGGGCAAAGGTGGTCTGCCAGTTGCCTGGAAACAGGTCAAGGCCCAGCCCGGCGGCTTCATATCCTTGACCGAACTCCTCAAGCCCAACGAGCAGGCGGTTGCTTATGGTTTGACTTACCTCTACTCGCCCGAGGACCGGGAAGCTGTTCTGCTCCTCGGAAGCGACGACGGCGTCAGGCTGTGGCTCAACGATGTCCTGGTCCATACCAACCCCACCTACCGCGGTGCTTATCCCGACCAGGACCGGGTGAAAGTCAACCTGAAAGCTGGCTGGAACAAAGTGCTGATCAAGGTCCTGCAGGGAGCCGGAGGCTGGGGTTATTACCTGAGGATTCCAGACCCGAAGGGCGAATACCGCTGGAGCGCCCGGCCATCGGCTAAATAGGACCGGGGCAGGTGCTCTCTTTTATAATTTTTTGAGAATTAAACTTAAGCTTAAACTTAAGTTCACCTTCAACTTTATGACCAATTCAACACATTATTACAATATTCTTTATTTCTTCTATTATCTGTTTGTTACGGAAGTTTCATAATAATCATAAGTTATGATTTTTCACCGGGGTAATTTTTCTCCAATATTAAGTTTGAGATTTACAACATATATAAATCAAGGAAAAGTAAGGCTGATTAAGACCGCCTTAAAATTGGAGAAGCTCTGCCGTCTTCTGTTTGATGATTTCCAGTGCCTGGCGGACATGCCTTTCTTCGGTCGTCCTCTGTCCCACTACCAGCCTGATGGTGTATTTCCCGTTCAGGGTAGTATGAGTCATAAATACCCGTCCGGTGGCGTTGACCGCCTCCAGAAGTTGCTGGTTAAACCGGTTCAGTTCTTCTTCCGGTCGGCCGTCATTAAACCTGAAACAAACCAGGCTAAAATAGACCGGGGCCAGGATTTCATACCTCCGGTCCTGCTGCAGTTCGTCCCGGAAAAGCTCGGCTAAATGAATGTGGCGGCGGATAATCTTTTTAATCCCTTCCAGGCCATAACTCCGCAGGACAAACCACAACTTCAGGGCCCGGAAACGGCGCCCGAGCTGGATTCCCCAGTCGCGGTAATTTTTGACCACGGCGTCAACGCCGGTTTTCAGATATTCCGGATGAATCTCAAAGGTCCGGGTCAGCACCTGCGGGTCCTTAACAAAAAAGGCCGAGCAGTCAAAATTGGTCAGCATCCACTTGTGAGGGTTAAAAACCAGGGAATCGGCATAATCGGCCCCTTCCAGCGCCCAGCGCTTCTCCGGCAGAATGGCCGCCGTCCCGGCATAAGCAGCATCCACATGAAGCCAGAGCCCGTATTTCCGGCAGATTTCCCCGATTGGCTTTAGCGGGTCGACCGCCCCGCTGGAGGTGGTGCCGACCGTGGCCACCACGCAGACCGGCTTCAGGCCGGCCCGCAGGTCGTTCTCAATCGCCCGTTCCAGCTCGCCCGGAATTAAGGCGAATTCATCGTCAACCGGGATGTAGACCAGGTTCTTCTTGCCGAAACCGGCAATTTTGACACCCTTCTCCACGCTGGAATGAGCTTCACGGGAGGCATAAACTCTAAGAGCCTGGCTGAACCCGACCTCGTTTACCTCAAAACCGGTGGCTCTTTCTCTGGCTGCCAGCAGGGCGCAAAGAGTGGCCGTGGAAGCCGTGTCCTGGATAACTCCGGCATAACCTTCTGGCAAACCGATCATCTGCCGCAGCCAGTCCATGACCACTTCTTCCAGCTCGGTGGCCGCCGGGGAGGTCTGCCAGACCATGCCCTGCGTTCCCAGGCCAGCCGACAGCAGCTCGCCCAGGATGGAGGCCGGGCTGTTATTGGAAGGGAAATAGGCAAACCAGCCCGGGTGCTGCCAGTGAGTTATGCCGGGCATAATGATCTTATGGAAATCTTCCAGGACCTGGTCCATTTCCTCGGGGTGGACCGGGGGCGACGGGGGTAATTTGGATTTGATTTCACCCGGCTGGACGGTTGATTTGACCGGGTATTTCTCGGCCTTTTCCAGGTAATCAGCCACCCAGTCTATCAATTCATAGCCATATTTCCTGAATTTTTCTTTGTCCATGGGCCATCCTCCAGAAAATCGGGTTGATCCGGGCGATTTTAAGCTCGAATTCTGTTTTTTCCAGGCCTTCACTCGTATTTTAATACCAGGAAAGCCTAAAATTAAAGCCTTGGCTTCAAAAATCTGCTTT
>DMVN01000119.1 GCA_003476685.1 Acidobacteriota bacterium
GGGTGCAGTCGGTCCAGCTAACCCCGCCGTTGGTGGTCAACTGGACTTTTCCGTCATCCGTTCCCACCCAGATGACTCCTGGTTTCCGGGGCGATTCTGAAATGGTGGTGATGGTGCAGAAGGTGATGTTGCCGGCCCCACCCTGCTTGCTTTTATCGTTGGTAGTCAGGTCCGGGCTGATTTCTTCCCAGTCATCACCGCGGTTCAGCGAACGCAGTAGCACCTGAGCCCCTATATAGATAATAGAGCTATTATGGGGAGAAAGATGGATGGGCGGGGTCCAGTTGAAGCGGTAGGGCTCTTTATCCGCGGCTCTAACTGGCTGGATGCTCTGCCGGGTTCCGGTCTTCTGGTCGAGTCGGAAAAAGCCGCCGAATTCCCGGCAGTTGTAGACCCAGCGGCTGTCGGTGGGGTCAACCACATTGTACATCCCGTCGCCTCCACCAACGGTCACCCAGTCGCTGAGGTTCACCTGCCCTGACCAGGAATTGGAAGGACCTTTCCAGGAATCGTGGTCCTGCAGCCCGGCATAGATGTTGTAAGGTTCTTCCATATCAACACCCAGAGCATATATTTCGCCAAGCGGCAGGTTGTAAAAATGATGGCAGGTCCGGCCGCCGTCATAAGACACATAGACTCCACCGTCACTGCCGAAAAGTATCCGGCTGGAGTTGGCCGGGTCAATCCATAGAGTACGGACATCACCGAAAGCAGACTGAAATAAAGCCCGGGGCGGCCAGTCGGCATCCCGCCAGGTTTTCCCGCCGTCAACCGAGCTGGCCAGGGTTACCCCGGTGAGGAAGACTTTCTGGTCATCGTTGGGGTCGACGTAAAGCTGGTTGAAAGAATAGGGAGCCTTATTAGCCAGTGGCTCTTTTCCGCTGTTCATCCTGGTCCAGGTTTCTCCCCCGTCCTCGGACCGGTAGACCTCACCCACCGGCACCGGATGAGCTGGACGGCCGGCCCGGCGAGCAGCAGCCTTTTCTTCTTCCGTTGGCTGGCGGAAATTTTCGACCACGGCGTAAATAATCTTCGGGTTTTTCCTGTAAACATCTATTCCGATGCGGCCGATATATCCGGAGGGTAAGCCGCCAGATAGCCTTTTCCAGGTCAGGCCTCCGTCGGTAGTCTTATAAATTCCACTTCCCGGTCCGCCAGCTTCATAATGCCAGGGCAGGCGAACTTTGTCATAGGTGGCCGCGTAAAGAATATCAGGCTGGCCCGGGTCCATGACCAGGTCTATCACCCCGATCTTATCGTTGATATAGAAAACTTTCTTCCAGGTCTGCCCGCCATCTTCGGTCTTGAACACGCCCCGTTCGGCGTTGGGAGTAAAAAGATGGCCCATGGCCGCCACGTACACTGTGTCCGGTTTCTGGGGATGGACAATTATCCTGGGTATATGGTGAGTGTCGGCCAATCCCAGGTGCTTCCAGCTCCGGCCGCCGTCGGTAGATTTATAAACCCCATCGCCGCGGTGAGAACTCCGGGCACAATAAGCTTCGCCCGTTCCCACCCAGACGATTTCCGGGTTGGCAGGGGCCAGAGCTACAGCCCCGATCGACAGGTAGGTCTGGCCGTCGAAAACAGGTTCAAAGGTGGTGCCGTTATTGGTGGTCTTCCAGACCCCGCCATTTCTGGTGCCCACATAAAAAGTGTAAAGATGGGCTTCAACCGGAAATTCGGGCACGGCAAAACAGGTCACCCAGGAACCGGCCCGGAAAGGACCAAGATTCCTGAACTGGAAAAGTTTTAAATCCTCAGCCTTGAGCCTCTCCTGTCCGGCCAGGTTTGACCCGACCAGGATTAAAGTAATTAACAACAGGCCAAGAAGCCTCGGATAGTTAACAGTCGCCGAAAGTTTCCCGGACATCGGCCGCCTCCTTTCATCTCAGGTTATTTCAAGAAAACTCTCTTCTCCGGCCTGGGGACAAAGCCCCTCATGTTCTTCCAGCTTAAATGACCAGGGTCATCACGCTTATTTATACCAATTTTAACACAGGGATGAAACAGGATTTTAGAGCCTTCAGGCCTTTAATCCTGTTTTGGGGGCAGCTTAAGCCCGGGCTTCCCTGCTTTCAGAAGGCTCTACAATATTCATTATTAACTCGGAAGGTCCTGCCGCCCGGAGAGAACGGGGTAGATTCTAAGGGAGGTAAATAGCCATTCAGTCTTCCTTGATTCCGGGCATCCCAACGGCCTATAAAGAAAAGGGGGAAGGGCCTGTGCTCTTCCCCCATAATCTGAAAAAACACCTGTATCAGAACCTATAGCGGATCGAGAACTTGAAGACTCTGGTAGCTGAAATGCTCGTAACGCGTTTGTAGTTGTAATCCAGACTGTAGCTTCCGTTGCTGGTCCCTTCTTCCTCGGGGAACCAGGTGCTGATTGGGTTCAGCCCGTAGTTGACATATTTGTTGCCGAAAAGGTTGTAGATATCAATGAAAGCCCCGAAAGTACCGTAGGGAAGCTTGAATTCCTTCTCGAGGTGAAAGTCGACATTGGTGAAATCCTGCTCTCTCCTGGTACCGTTGGGTTCCAGCATAACCCAGACCGACCAGGGAACGACGTTGTTGGCTGAGGCCCAATCTTCGGGCGGCACAATTTCCACGCTGCGGCCCCAGGGATAACCGACCCGATAATTCATGAAAAAGGAAGCGATGAAGCCGTAGGGCAGGTTGAAGGTTCCGTAGAGTTTGAACATAAACGGCACGTCGTAGCTGTCGCGGCCCGGGGTGTTGACAAAATCATTCGGGCTGTCGCCGCAGGACTGAGAAGTGGTTTTGGAAAGGGTCAAGGAACCGCCCAGCGACCAGCCATGGGAAAATCTCTTATCAAAGGCCAGTTCCAGGCCGTGGTACTTTACAAACTGCTCGGGAAGGTTGGTCTTGATATAGACCATCGATTCATAGGGGGAACTCTCGCTCATGAAATAGACGGTCACCTGCTGTTCCGGGAAGCTGCCGTAAGCCGGGACGATGGTGGTAAAGGGGACATACCAGTCCGGAGCCTGGTCCAGCTTGTACCAGTAGCGGCCGCTTTCCAGGTCGTACTTGCCCCAGCCGAACAGATCTGTTTTCTTCTTGTGCAGGTAGGTCAGCTTGACAGCAAAGTCTTTGAACAGCTGGTGCTCGATCCCGGCGGTGATTTCATTGTGGACGGGAGCGTGCAGGCCGGGGTCAACCATTCTGCTCAAATACTCTATGTCGGGAAGCTTGAAATCTCCCAGACCCCATCTATACTCGTAGTAATCCGTGCCCGGCGAATCCGGTTGACCGTTTTCATTGAGATCCCACCAGTTGAACTCATACTGACCCAGAACCGCCGGCAGCACTTCGGAGAACCACATCACCGGCACCTGTTCGGAGTACCTGGCATAAGACAGCTTCAGGGCTGTCCGGCCATTGCCGAACAGGTCGTAGCTCAGACCCAACCGGGGGGACAGGCTGGTGAAGACCAGAACGTCTTTAATCCCGTCGACCTCAAAGCCGCCGTAGGGATTGAAGCCGAGATCCTGCGCCAGGACCTGC
>DMVN01000147.1 GCA_003476685.1 Acidobacteriota bacterium
AGCAGGATCATACGGTTGGTGGACAGACTGTGATCAATGGCCGCCTTGGATTTTTCCCGGCCGACGTAAAGCGGGGCTATCATGTACGGAAAAATTACCACGTCCCTGAGCAGCAGAACGGGCAGGCGGTCGGGAATCTGCAGCTTCTGCTGCTGTTCCTCGGTCAGACCGTTGACCGCTTCTTCAGGAGAATCATCGAACTAGGACATCACTCACCTCCTTGACCTTCAGCCTTTGGTTTCTGGATCTTAACCTCAATTTCCCTGGTGCTCCTGGGTTGCTTTTTAAGAACGATGGTCAACACCCCGTTTTCCAGAGAAGCCCTGGTGTCCTCGGTGGAAACGGCCACCGGCAGCACTATTTCCTTATGAAAGAAGCCCATTTCCCTTTCCAGCCGGTGGAACTTCAACCTGGCGGCTTCCACCACCTCCTTTTTCATTCCACTGATTTCCAGGCGGTTGCCCCACTGGACAATCCTGAGGTTCCTGGCCAGAACGCCAGGGACTTCGACCTCAACCACTACCTCGTCCTCTTTCTCATAAACATCTACCGCTGGCTCCCAGGCCAGGCCTAGACCGCCGAGGCTCTCCCGCTTGAAGACCAATTCCCCGTTGCTACCCCTGATCTGGGTTTCAACCTTAAATACCCGGGCTACAGGTTTAATCTTCTTTTTCATCGGAGTCAGACAGTGCCGGTTTTATTTTTCTTTGAGCAAATTTTCCAGCACATGCTTAAATTCTACCACATCCTTGAATTCGCGGTAGACCGAGGCAAAACGAATGTAGGCCACTTTGTCCAGTGCTTTCAACCTTTCCATAACTATCTGGCCGATTTCCGATGATTCCATCTCTTTATCCGGCCGCTCCTGCAGGATGGACTCGATTTCTTCCACTATTTCTTCCAGCTGGCTGATCTGGATGGGCCTCTTTTCACAGGCCTTCATCATACCCCGCAGCAACTTCTGGCTGTCGAAAGGCTGCCGGGTTCCGTCTTTTTTCACCACCATGTAGGGCAGCTGCTCCAGTCTCTCGTAGGTGGTAAAGCGCTTCTTGCAGGACAGGCACTCGCGGCGGCGCCGGATGGAGACGCCTTTCTTGCTTTCCCTCGAGTCGATTACCTTGCTCTCCAGAAAACCGCAATAGGGGCAGCGCATCAGCTCTTTCCTTCTCCCATTTTTCTGGCCTGCAGGAGGCTGAGGCCGTTTTTCCATAATATAACATAACCAAGGAGGCATGTCACCACGAACTGCAGAGAATGGATGACGATGGTCAGGCCAACCGCCCGGTTGGGGTCCAGGCCGTACAGGCTGGTCAGGGCTAACTTGCTGAAATAATCAAAGCCCCCGGCCATGCCCGGGGTGGGTATCGAAGCCCCGATCATGGTCAGGAAAATATAAGGAACGATGAAAAAATAGGGAATTTTAAGGCCGTAGCCCGTATAGAACACCCAGTAAAGAAGCGATATACCCAGCCAGACTACCAACGACAGGCCAAAATAGCCCAGCAGGCGGCCAAAGGAATGGAAAAACTTCAGCCCCTCTACGAATTCCAGGCCGAATTTCTCGATGCCCGGCCGGACCCTGGCCGGGAAAGGCCGGCTGATGGCCCGGAAAACACGAACGGCCCGGTCCTTGAGGAAATAGAGGGTGATTATCAGCAGGAAGAGTACCGCCGCCAGGATCAGGCCGAGTTTTCCCCAGAAGTAGAGGCGGCTCAGGGTTTCTGGCTGCAACTCCAGCTTGTAGCTGAACAGGTGCCTGGTCAGCAGGAAAGTCCCGAGCAGGAAGCAGTTGGTAAAGAGGTCAAAGGTCCTTTCTACTACGATTGTGCCCATCAGGTAG
The DNA here is from genome assembly GCA_003476685.1 of Acidobacteriota bacterium. GTDB lineage: Bacteria > Acidobacteriota > Aminicenantia > Aminicenantales > Saccharicenantaceae > Saccharicenans. The sequence goes on from DMVN01000147.1 coordinate 1,841, forward strand.
CCGGGGCTTAAATTCTCAGCCCTGGCCAGGTACATCGGTCGGACCACCTCCCCCACCCTGGCCGGGAAAAGCAGGGTGATGGTGAAACCGACGGTGGTGGCTTCCACCGCCTTGCCGAACCTCAGGTCCGGTTTTACCGGGTAGAGCAGAAATTTCCAGCGGATTGACCTGGTGACCAGGTGCAGGGGCCCCAGGAAAATGGTCATGACCAGAAACGGCAGCCGGAATTCCTGGAGATAGCCCCAGACTTCATTCCAGCGGACACTCTTAAAAAAGAACCAGAGAAAGACAACCGTCAGCAGGAATATTATCAGGTAATTCAGCTTGCTCCTGGTCATACAGGGCCCATCCCATCTTAAAAATTTAGTTTTTTATTATACAGGTTAAGGTATCAACCTTCAAATCTGGCCCCTGACCCTTGAAAAATGACCCGGAATTGGCTATATTTAAGCGAGTGCTGGGAAGTCGTCCAACGGTAGGACACATGACTCTGGATCATNNCAAAACCCTCCTTCTTGTATAGACAAAGGCAGCTCCTCCCCTCCGGAGCTGCCACTTTTTAAAATTCGCGCTTTTGGAACTGCCTAAAAGATGGAAGGCAGAGGTTGTCCTGTGAACTGAAATCCCGGAGCCTGCTGAAATCAGGTCCCATCAACTAATAAAGATGCTAAAAGGGGAATGAAAATAAAACACAGTTAAAGTTTCTCAGTTTTCTAATCCTGTCCGACGATTTTTTGCCAACCGGATAATTACCGCTCCTGACCGTTGGATTGTTGTTGGCAGAATAGGCACTTCATCTTCGGTATTTCAGCCGCAAACTCTAGCTGGAGCAAGTAACTATTTGCCCGATAAGTACCTTGATGATCAAGGCATAAAGGCTGTATTGACTGCAAAAGCCAATTAAGGCAATTTTCAGACCGGATGGCGGCGGGCTAATTCCACCCCGCGTTCTTTTAAGTTCTTCTCCACAAAAGGGTAGAGAATAAGCTCTTCCAGTTCGAGCTCTGGCCCGAGAGACTGGGCTACCAGCATTGACTGCAGTCCCCTTATTTCCTCCCGGGTGACGCTGTCGGGCGTCGGGCGTGAGGTTGTCAACGGGACCGATCGAACCGAATTC
>DMVN01000004.1 GCA_003476685.1 Acidobacteriota bacterium
CCACTCCCCAGATGCCCTCCATGTCCACCGAAACAAATACCTTGAGGGGCGGACGTGAGACCGGGACTGCCGTCTGGCCCTGGGCTGAAAGTTGATTGACAGTCAGCAGGACCGAAACCATAAATAAGAGAGGCAGTAAAAAGCGTTTCATCCGGCTGTTCATTTTCTCCTCCTTTTCTGTCCTGGGGTTGTTCTCAGTTTATAATTATCCGATATTTCATGGCCGAATAAAATTGTTTCATTGAAGGAAATAAAGAACATTTTCTCGGCTCAGAGTTTTTAAATCAAGAAACCCATTATGTCCTCGGTGGAAATTGTGGAGCCAGAGCCAGAGGAATTTTCAGAGCAGCCAGTCCTGGCCTGGAAGATTTAAGGGAAACTCAGCTGAATCCAGAGCTTATTTCAAATCCGGCTTAAACCACAAAGTCGAGGCCCCGGCAAGTGCGGAATCTCAAGCCACCGGATACCTGGTTATTGAATCAAAGACTTTGAGGGCCTATCCCCATCCGGACTGTTACAAACCTGGCCCGACCATGATTCCCGAAGCCAATAATCTTTTAAGCCCGGGACGGACTTCTGATATAATCTTGGCGAATAGAGGTTCTTAAATGAACGGACTGGCCATCATTCTGGCTCTGGTTTTTTCGCCAGTGGCCGCCCTGTCCGCCTACCTCATAACTTACGCCGAGTACCGGAAACACTTCCCGGAAGACCCGGGCCGGGCCCGAAAACTGGCCCTGAGCTTCGCCCTCAGCACCATGGTGTTTTTCGCCTTGCTCATCATCCTGGCTTTCCTGGTCATTGACAAGTGGCTGCCCAAATGAAATTCATAAACAGCATTTATCTGTCGGTGGTGGTACCCGCCTATAACGAAGAAAAAAGAATCGGCTTCAGCCTGTTCCGGGTTAAAGACTACCTCCAGAGCCGGAACCTCAGCGCCGAAGTCATCGTGGTGGATGACGGCAGCACTGACCGGACGGCCGAAGTGGCCAGAGAAATCATGGCCGACTATCCCGAATTCAGGGTAATAAGCCACCCGGTCAACCGCGGCAAGGGAGCCGCAGTGCGCACCGGCGCGCTCCAGGCCCGGGGCGAGCTGGTGCTCTTTACCGATGCCGACCTTTCAACGCCGATTGAAGAACTGGAGAAATTCCTGCCCCTGGCCAGGGAAGGCTATGAGGTGGTCATAGGCTCGCGGGCCCTGCCGGAGTCAGAAATAAAAGAGCGCCAGGGCTGGTTAAGAGAGCACCTGGGAAAAGGTTTCAACCTGCTGGTCCGGCTGCTGGTTCTGAAGGGTTTTAAGGACACCCAGTGCGGCTTTAAGCTTTTTCGGAAGGAGGCGGCCAGGGAAATCTTTTTCCGGCTGGAGACAGAAGGCTTTGCCTTTGACGTGGAAGTTCTGCTCCTGGCCCGGAAACTCGGTTATAAAATTGCCCAGGTGCCGGTGGTCTGGGTCAATCACCCGGAATCACGGGTGCGGCTGGTAAGGGGTTCTGTGAAAATGCTGGGCGAGCTTATAAAAATAAGAAGATTAAAATGAAACCATCTGGCTTTATGAATAATCGCTCAACCTATTTCGAAATTAGTAACTTAATTATCTTAACCTAAGCCCTGGAAGCTTATTGCTTTCCTCTCCCCTCTTTAATAATTTCATCCAGCAGACGACAGGCTTCTTCCACGTAACCCGTGCAGAATTTCTGAAACAGGTCATGCTCAGTGGCCAGGGCCAAGCCCTGCGGGGTTTTCAGGCTGCAGCCGATGAGGTCAGAACAGTTAATTGAGCCGAATTTTTCGGTGAAACGCTGGACAAACTTTCCGGCCAGGGCGTATGTTAATTCTTTGGCTGCCTTATCCTCAGCCCGGGTGCGGCCGAAATTCAGGCTGAGCACCAGCAGGGCTCCGGTCACCGCTCCGCAGGTCAAACCCAGATGAGACATTCCGCCGCCCAGAACCTGGGACAGCTTTAAGGCCGTTTCCGGCGGCAGGCCGGCCTCAACCGCATACGGCGTGAAGACGGCCTGAGAACAGCTGAACCCTTCCCGAAATAATTCTCTGGCTCTCCTGGCCTGGTCTGACATGAGGTTCCTCCAGTTTCCCGGTCTGGGAGAAATGTTGGTGATTCTTCAATTTCACAAAAAGATAATCTTACGGCGGCAGGGGCTTTCTGGTCAACTCCCCCCGCAGCCTCAATCAAGTCACCTGCATCCATTTGTCACCAAGGTCGGGAAAAGAAAGAGCAGGTTGGCTTTGATCAGGAGTGATCAAGAATAGTCCTGATACAATAATAAATAGACCAGGAGCTGGCAGGATATGGAAGTTAAGCAACTCTTGACCAGCTTTTGTTATATTTTTCCGGCCTGCATTGATACCAAACAGAAAATGACAATCCAGTTGACACTCGCTGGAGGGCGGTATAATTTAGAGCCAATAAAGAAATTGAGGTCTTAAGGCTTAAAATGAATAAAAACTGGCTCTCATGCAGAAATCGGGGAAAATTATGGCTGACCCTGGCCCTTCCCCTGTTCCTGGCTTTTCTGACAGCCGCGACCACCGACTGCGAGCAGGTCGGGCCGCGGCCCGAGAACTGGGCCCAGCCGGTAAAGCTGACCGGGGTCTCCAACCTTTATAAGGTTTCGGACCAGCTCTACCGCTGCGCTCAGCCAGCGGCTGCCGGATTCAAGGAACTGGAGAAACTGGGAATCAAGACCGTGGTTAACCTGCGCAGCGAGCATTCCGACCGGAACCTGCTGGCCGGCACCAACCTCAAGTATTATGAAATACCCTCCAAGGCCACCCAGGTCCAGGAAGCCGACCTGCTGAAATTCTTGCAAATCGTAACCAACCCGGAGGAGGGACCTTACCTGGTTCACTGCCACCACGGGGCCGACCGGACGGGTTTGTTTGTGGCTGTTTATAGAGTGGTGGTCCAGGACTGGCCAAGAGAAGAGGCTATCAGGGAGATGCAGAAGGGCGGGTTCGGCTTTCATAATACCTATACTAATATCGTCAAGTATCTCCAGACCTTCGACCCAGAAAAATTCCGCCGCGCCCTCAAAAATCGGGACCCCCTACATTTTTCCTATTTTTTTTAAGGGATTCGACTGCCTGCCAAGGCTAACTTGCCTGCAGGAAGTCCTGGATTTCCATAATCAAAAAAACAAAAGAGAAATAAAATAGAATTATTTTAGGTTGGTCTACGGGAAAAAATCTCCTGGGCTCAGGTTGAGATTTGCTGGGGAGAAAATTCGGAAATATGTAGGATGTCCCGATTTTTTACCGCCAGTCCAGCAGGCGTTTCTGACCCTGCAAGGCTCTGATAGCCGTCACATCCTGGCTGACTTCCAGGCAGCCACGGTAACGGCCGTCGTCATCCCGGACAGCAAAATAACGGATGTGAATGAAGCGGCCGTTCATTTCAATCCAGAATTCGGCCACATCTTTCTCCCCCTTCTTGAAGGCTTCCAGGATGCGGTTCACCATATGAACGCTTTTCGGTGGATGGCAATTCTGGACCTGGCGGCCGATGACTCCAGGGCTCCTGGGAAAGATGCGGTCGGCAGTGTCAGAATAGTAGATGACCGTGTCATTTTCATCCACAAAACTGATGTCCACCGGGAGGTGGGTTAGCATCAGGTCAATCTGTTCGGCCGTCAGGCGCCCGGTTTTCAGGTCAAGCAGCGTCTGCACCCGCCGGGGTTGGGTTCCCGAGGTCGCTGGTACGTCCGGTGCTTTTTCCGTCAGGTCCCGGGCATCCTGGCCATAACTGGCATATCCCCGGCCGACGGTCAGTCCAGAGTCCGAAAGCCCGGCCGGTGGTCTCCATTCGGTTCCGGGCTTGACCCAGGCATAACCGACCTCTTCCTCTCCCTTTTTAACCCGGGCCCAGTCTTCTTCCTTCAGCACTTCCAGGCTCATGGGCAAGAGAATCTTTTCTTCCTTGTAAATCATGTCCTGTATCATCTGGAGCACCTGGCCGGTTCTAAGGGCCAGGCGGCTGGCGGCTTCCGGGGTCTGGACCTTCTGTTCCAGCAACTTTCTCAAGTCCTTCAGTTCCCGCCTGATATCATCATGAATGGCCCACATCACCTTGGTCGGACCGGTTACTCCCCGGGCTTCCAGCAACGGAAACAGCTGGTTCTCTTTTTTGAGATAATGTTTTTCAATTTCGGACAGATTTACCAGGAGCTGGCCCAGTTCTTCCAGGTTGCTCTCCATTTCGCCAACGGCCGTTTCCCGCGGGATTCTCTCCAGCAACAGCTTTAATTCAGCCAGCAGTTTCTCCAGGGCCCTGTTCTCAGCCATCAGGGTGTGGACCGGATGCCCGGGAGGTACGCTCGGGGATGCCTGAACTTCCAGGGCTTCCTCAAAAATCCTGACGTGCAAATCACACAGCTTCTTAACCTCCTCTTCCGGCATCCCCTCCTCAATGACCTGCTGTTCCAGCCGGGCAATCTCTTCCGGGCCGACATCCTTGATCAGGGCGGCAAACTGCTTTTTCAGTTCGTCCGGGTTTCCGCCGCGGTGCAGCTCTCTGATTATTTCTTTTAGCTTTTCAGTCCTGTTCTGGCTGGCCGGTTTGCCCCCCGGGTGGCCAGAAGCTGCGGCTCTGGCTCCGCCACCGGTCTCAACCGGGCCGCTTCTGGTTTCTATTTCCTTCCTGATTTTTTCTATCAACTCAGCCGTGGTCAGTCCGCCCTCCGCCGCTACCTGCTTCAAGCTGGCCATCCTGGCCACCGTCTGGCGCAGGACCGGGTTTTTCAATTTCTTGAATTCGGGCGAAAGCCCGACCAGGAAATCGAGCAAAAATGGATAACGCTTTAATAACTCATGCAAGCTGGTTTTTTCGTTTAATTCCATGATCGGCCCTCCTTAGGCTTTAGCCGCCGCGGCCTTTATCCCCGGCCAGCGGCCTTTTTAATTCCTACTATTTTAGTAGGATTAATGATAACATAAAAATCGCCGGGCGACAACAAGCCCAACCCCCAAAAATCGGGACACCGTACATTTTTCCTATTTTTTCAGGGATTATGCTGCCCAAAGCCACCCTGACCGCAGGCAATCCTCCATTTCTATTATAATCAAACAGAATCATTTTAGGCTGGTCTGTGGCAAGAAATTCTCCTGGGCTCGGGTTAAGATTAGCTGGCGAGAAAATTCGGAAATATGTAGGATGTCCCGATTTTTATAGTTGGCTTTTACCTTTAAGCTTGACTCCGGCCTGACCTAAATATAAAGATAAAGCCAGGCAGTAAAAGCAGTAAAAAAGGAGTAAGGCATGAAAACTTCGCGTCTGGCTGTAATCATGGTACTGGTGCTGGCCGCCTTTTTCTTGTTTTCAGTCGGCTGGCTCAAATCAACGCTCAAGACCTACCGGATTGAGGCCGGCCAGCAGAAACCATTGCTGGAATACCTGACCTCACCCGAACGCAGATCGGCTCCTTTTTCCGAAGCGGTCCGGGTGGGCAATCTGCTGTTTCTGTCAGGACAACTGGGGCGCGACCCGCAGACCGGTCAGCTGGCCGAGGGTGGTATCGAAGCGGAAACCCGACAGTGCCTGGAAAATATCAAGCGAACACTGGAAAAATATGGTTCCTCTCTTGACCGGGTGGTCAAGGTCACGGTCATGCTGGCTGACATTGCCGAGTGGGCTAAGATGAATTCCGTTTACACCACCTATTTCACCGGGAACAAACCAGCTCGCAGCGCTTTCGGGACTAGCGGCCTGGCCGGCGGGGCCAGGGTCGAGATTGAAGTCATCGCCTATGTAGAATAGGACGCCAGCCGGTTGAATTTTTTTTGAATTTTTGCTTGTGACCAGCCCATTTCTCTTTAATAAGCCACAGCGGTTTCCTAAGCCCTGACCGAGAAAACTTAATTCAGGCTTAAAGATTACCAGCTTGACCTGACTGACCTGACTTGATTTGAACTTAACTTCTGGCAAAAATGGGCAAAAAAAAGGCCAGGTCTTTCGACCTGGCCCTGTTTTGAGCTTGGCTACTAACTGATCGTTAAGACTCGATTAATAGCGACGGCTGCCAGCCGGTCCGCGACTGCGGCCACCACCAAAACCAGTGCGGGGCTTGTCGGTCCGCGGTCTGGCTTCGTTGACGGTAGCGGTGCGGCCCTTCAGGCTCTTGCCATTCAGGCTGTTGATAGCAGCCTGGGCTTCTTCCTGATTGGGCATTTCCACGAAGCCGAAGCCTCGTGATTCACCAGTGTAGCGGTCCTTGATAATGGAAGCGCTGTTGACCGTTCCGAAAGCTTCAAAAGCTTCTTTCAGTTCGCTTTCGCTCAGGTCCCTTGAAAGATTTCCTACGTAGATGTTCATAACATCTCTCCTTTAATAAATTTCCGTTATAAAGGAGAGAGTTATGACCTAAAAGGGCCCGTGCCCTCATCCTTTATAATCGAGCAAATGAATTATAGCACATAATCAAGCAAAAATCCTGTTTTCTGAAAAATATTTTTTTAAGCCGGATTAGGGGCTGGACCCGCCTCTCCAGTCCTATCCTGAAGAACATGATTTAAGGGAAAGTGTTAAAAAATTAATAAGGAGAATAAGGAAAAAAGAGTCGCTAAATTTATGGAGCGTTGTATTCTGTTTTGCCGGGCAATTCCCTTTACTCGCTATTGGCCGTGGTGTCGTTTGCCATGACCGGGCAAAATGATTATTCTGTTATAATCAGGATTAGTTAGGATGATTTTATGTGGTTCCTGGGCAGCCAGGAATAATATCCAGCTGAGACAGGGAGGGAGTATGCCTGAAAAAAATGGAATTAAACAGCACGGTCTTGACCAGGCCTGGTTTGCGGCCCTGCTTATTGTCCTGGTTATTTTCCTGGCCGGTCTGCTTATAGCCGGAGAAAGGTTTGCCCCGGCTCAGCCACCCAAGGTCAGGCCGGTCCGCGACGACGTCGGCTTCTGCTGGCAGGCTGCCAGCATGAAAATCCTGGTGGACTACCTGGCCAGCCAGGAAAAGGAAAGCTTCGATTCCAGGGGGTTGGTGGCTGCCATTTCTCCGCACGATGATTATCTTTATGCCGGACGCCTGTACTATCCGCTGTTCAACCTGATCCGGACCAGGGAAGCCGTAATTTTCGGAGTCACCCATGGCACAGTGCGCAATGAAATCAAGGGGCTGGACAGCCTGCTCATCCTGGATGATTACGAGCTCTGGCCGGGGGTTCTGAAACCGGTAGAAATATCGCCCCTGAGGTCCTATCTGAAAGCCCACCTGAAAGCTGATTATTTTACCGTTAACAACCGGGCCCATGAGCTGGAGCATTCAATAGAAGCCCTGATTCCCTTCCTGCAATATTTCAACCCTGAGATAAAGATTACGCCCATCATGGTGGCTCCGATGCCCCTGGAGAAGATGAAAGAAATAGCCGCTGACCTGTCCCGGGTGATAACGGCTTACATGAAGGAGAACAAACTCCAGCCTGGCCCGGATATCTTCTTTTTGATCTCAGCCGACGGCAACCATTACGGAAAAGATTTTAACAACCTGGCTTTCGGCGAGGGCCAGGAAGCCTGGGAAAAAGCTCTGACCTTCGACCAGAACCTGATCGCCAGCTACCTGACCGGTCGGCTGGACGACGGGAAAATCGCCGGCCTGGCCGGGGAACTCTGGGGTCAGACTTACCTGGATTATAAAAGTTCCTACTGGTGCGGCAAGTATTCCATCCCCTTCGGCCTGCTGACGGTGCAGAGGGTGATGGAGAGGAGCACCGGTCGCCTGACGAGAGGCAGCCTGATTAGATTTTCGGACACCTACAGCGAGGGAGTTTTGCCCTTAAAGAAAATCGGGCTGGGGACCACTGCTCCCTTCTCCCTGCGGCACTGGGTCAGCTTCTGCTCCATCGCCTACTACCTTGATTAAATCGGGACACCCTACATTTTTCCGATTTTTCTCGCCGGCTAATCTTAATTTGGTCTGATGAGGCTTCGGTCCAAAACTGACTGAAAATCGGCCTGCCTGATTTATATAAAAATCAACGGTTCCCTGCAGCCTGTTTGGCTCTTAGGTAACAGTCAGATTTCCAAAAAGTTAGGAATTAATGCAGGTATGTAGACATTGAGCTCTGGCTTGGTCACCAGTTAGATCCCTTTAAAAAGGAAATATGTAGGGCACCCCCCATTTTCATCGCTTTGAGCTGACGGCATCGTCCACTAAAAAAATAGGAAAAATCTAGGGTGACCCGATTTTTCTACCTCTACCTGAACGATGTCAGCCAGTGAGAAAAGCCACGAAAGGCTGTTGCCCGGTTACTCATTATCTGAAAATTTCTATTATCGGCCCCATCTGTGACCTAAAAAACCAACCAGAAAGCGACGGGAACATCTGACCTTGCAGCCTTAATTAACGAACAGTCTTGCCTTTTTTAGAAACAGGTCCTGGTTGACACAACTTCTAGGTAAATGCTAATCTTTTGCCAAAAGGTCGATGAATAACTTTTGTCCTAATGGTCTTGAGGTTTTTTTGAACAGTTTTTTTAAAGCTTCCAGGGAACTCCATAAAACCTGCCCTTATAACCTTAAGCCAGACAGGCCAGAAAACAAAGTTCCGGCCGTTTTTTTAAGCTGCTTACCTTCGGCCAACAATCAGCCCTCTAAACCGCCCAAACTTTATCGCCGACTCCTGCTCGCGTCTCTGTGTTTACTTCTGACCCTGAGCCCTGTTTTCCAGCCTGCGTCCGGAGCCGTGCTCTCAAAATTCTCTCAACAACAAGCTGCCTCCGCCCAACCCTACTATCTTAATCCGGCCCGAGAAATTGAGCTGCTCAAAAAAATCCTGGGCTTTGAACGAAACTGGAAAGGCCGAGCCGGTCAAGAGCTGGTCATCGGAATTCTCTACCAGAAAGGAAGTTCAATTTCCTCCTGGATAATGGAAGACTGGTTAAACCTTCTCTCTCAAATGAGTGAATCCGACCGGCAGCTTGAAGGTGTCCCAATTAGTTTTCAGAAAATCGAGCTGGATGCGACCTCTTCACTCGAGGCAATTCTCATCGAAAACAAAATCCACATTCTCTACATAACTCCTCTGGAGACCAAAAACATTGCCAGAACTCTTAATGAGATAGTCAGAATTTGCGGAAAACTCAAAATAGGCACCTTTACTGCCGTGCCAGAATACCTGGACTCCGGGGTAGCCATCAGCTTCCAGCTCAAAGACGAGAAATCCCAGATTGTTATAAACCTTGAGGCCTCCAGAGCTCAGGGTTTTGACTTCTCCTCACAGCTTTTGCGGCTGGCCAAAATCAAAGGAAAAAATGACTAAAACCATCTCTTCCTCACTCCTCAACAGACTCTTCCCCTGGCGCACCAAAATCGTCTTCAAGTTTATGCTCATTTCCATTCCCTTTTTAGCTTTAATCAGTCTGGCTTTATTCACTTTAGCTCCCTACTGGTATAAACAGAACTCACTCCGGGCCCTTGAAGATAAATCCCGTTCCCTGGGGACAATCGCCGCCTACAGCCTGGCCCCGGCCATAGTTTTTGAAGATATGGAGGGGATAAAGGAAATCCTTTCAAGCCTCAGCCAGAGCCCTGAGGTCGAGTACATCCTGGTTTTTAATTCGCAGGGTCAGGAAATCGCTCGCTTCACCCGAAGTGAAAAACTAACCCTTAATCCCGAAGGGAGTCGTCAGACTGGCCATCTTTATGATAATCAGGTCTGAAACTACTATGCCCCAATCAACCATCAGCACAAGGTAGTGGGTTATTTGGCCATGGGGTTTTCTTTGGCTGAGGTCTATCGTCAGATAAAATACATCCGGCAGTTGATTACTCTGGTTTCGGCCTTAATTTTCGGCCTGGGCTTACTTTTGATTTACGTTATGAGTTCTTTAACCACCCGTCCGCTGCGCCGGATGACCAAAACTGTTCAGGAAATTAGCTCCGGCGATTTGAGTAAGAGAACAGAAGTTGCATCAGGTGACGAAGTCGGTACTCTGGCTAAGAGCTTTAACCTGATGGTAGACCGGCTGCATCAGAGCCTGAGTAGCCTCCAGGAAGCCAGGGAAAACCTGGAAAAGAAAGTGGAAGAAAGAACCACAGAACTGAAACAGCAGATAGAAGAAAAAGAAAGAATCTCCCTGAAGTTAAAAGAAAGTGAAGAACTTTTCCGCAACATGGTGGAAAACCTTGGTGAAGCGGTAGTGATTGCTGACGCTGACCAGAATTTTCTTTTTGCCAACCAGGCTGCCAACCGTTTTTTTGAAGAATTTGAAACCGGTCTGGTGGGCAAAAACCTGAAAGATTATTTGTCTTCTGACCAGCAACAACTGGTTAGCTGGCAGACAGCCCGCAGAAAGCGCGGCCTTAGAGATGTTTATGAGTTAGAAATAAAACTCAAAGATGGCCGCAAGAAAACTCTGCTGGTAAACGCTGTTCCCCAGCTTGACCAGCAGGGAAATTTTGACTCCACTCTGGCCCTTATGACCGACATAACCGAAAAGAAGAAGGAAGAAGCTGCCCTGGCTGAAGCTAAAGCCCGTTTGGAAAAAGCCTACGCTGAGTTGAAGAAAAACAACGAGGAAGCCTCTCTGCTGGTGGAAATGGGTGATGCCTTTCAGTTAGCCAGCTCGGAAGAAGAGATTATCAGTATCGTGATAAATTTTTCCAGGCAGATTTTCCCGGATGATTCGGTCCTTCTTTATCTCAGACCCGGCAAGGGAAATTTTATGCAGCTTCGTGGAAGCTCTAATCTTAAGGAGGCAGCCGAGGAATTTATCAACCTCAACGATTGCTGGGCTATCCGGAAATCTGCTCCATATTTTGTCCTTGACCCAGCCAGCGAACTAATTTGCCCTCACTTAAAGACTTCCAGCCCGCCAAACCGGCCGGTAGCCTGCCTGCCGCTCAATTCCTACGGAGAAAACCTGGGTCTTCTCGTAGTCTTCTGCTGCCAGGAAGAAAGCGGAAAAGAAGCTGGTCCAGAAGTTGAAAGTTTGATGACTTCAAAAAAACAGCTCCTTATAACCTTCTCTCAGAGGGTGGCCATGGCTCTGTCTAACTTACGGCTCAGACAGAAACTCCAGGAGCAGTCCATCCGCGACCCCCTGACCGGGCTTTACAACCGCCGCTATCTGGAAGAAACCCTGGAAAGAGAGTTGCTCCGGGCCAAAAGAGCCAGGCATCCGGTCTCGGTAATAATGGTGGACATAGACCACTTTAAAAAATTCAATGATAACTATGGCCATGAAGCCGGCGATTTTATTCTTCAGGCTGTGGCCAGGACCATCCAGAAATCAGTCCGGGCGGAGGATATCGTCTGCCGCTACGGCGGCGAAGAGTTTACTGTTATTCTGCCGGGCCTGGAACTAAAAAAGGCCGTCAGCCGGGCTGAGTTAATCCTGGATTCGGTCCGACATCTGGAAATAAATTACGGCGGCTCGGTGCTGAAAAACCTGACCATCTCCGCCGGGGTGGCTGTCTTTCCTGAACACGGGGAAAACTGGCCGGAACTGCTTCAGGCGGCCGACACCTCCTTGCTTCAGGCCAAAAGCCAGGGACGAAACCGGGTAGTAACTGCTAATTAAATC
>DMVN01000078.1 GCA_003476685.1 Acidobacteriota bacterium
TGGGGGCAGGTTTTTTCATTTTCTATGGAGCCGCATTTCTGACAGAAGAAAAAAGACTTGAAAAACAGGGGCACGATACCCAGGTCCGGGAATTCCTCGAAGATTTCCTGGGCAGCATAGGGATGGTAGTAATTGCCAACCCCGGCATGGTCCCGCCCGATGATGATGTGGGTGCAGCCAAAGTTCTTCCTGATGATGGCGTGATGAATGGCTTCCCGTGGACCGGCATAGCGCATTTCCATCTTCAGGATGGCCATTACCGCCCGCTCTCGCAGGTAATAATGTTTGATGAGCTCCTCATAGGAAGCCAGGATGACCTCGTCCTTAAAATCGCCTTTTTTCTTCCGGCCGATGACCGGGTTGATGAACAGCCCGTCGGTAAAAGTCAGAGCCGCTTTCTGGACGTATTCGTGGCCGAGATGGGGAGTGTTCCTTGTCTGAAAACCGACCACCGTCTTCCAGCCTTTCTCCCGGAACAGAATTCTGGTCTCTTTCGGGGATAAACGATAACGGTCATAAGGAGTTGGTTCCAGTTCCAGCAGCTCTACCGGTCCCCCCAGGAGGACTTCTTTCATGGCCAGCACCCGGCTGACACCCGGATGTTTGGGGTCAGTGGTGCCATAAACCCGGAGGCAGAATTCTTCTTTATTATAATCATAGATATCTTCCACGGTCAGCAGGCCTACCGGCTTTAGCTCCTCGGTCCGCAGCAAAATTTCCTGCCCGGGTTTAATCTTGGCGGCCAGTTCTCGGTCGACATCTATCACAACAGGAATGGTCCAGGGAAGGTCGCTGGTCAGGCGCATCTGGTTGAGGACGCTGTGAAAATCGGCCCGGTTCAGGAAGCCTCCCAGGGGAGAATAGACGCCGGTGGCGATATTTTCCAGGTCAGAAACCAGGTCGGGGTCAAGGGTCAGCGAGACCAGACTGCCGGCTCTCGACAGGGTTTCGGCTTTTTTCTGTTCATTCATCAGACGATTAACCAGTTTTCCGCCATGCGGTGCAATCATCGGGTACTCCTTTAACTCCGGGGTCGGGGAAACCAACCAGCCTGCTAATCGATATAACCCAGGGCTTTCAGCCTTTCCTTGATTTTTTCTTCCTCTTCCGGGCTGAAAACTTCCTTGTTTTCTTCATTTCTGGCCAGGCTTTCCCTGAGGACCTTGGTCACGTAACTGGAGACCGAGCTGAATTCGGTTCCCTTGATTTTTTCTTCAATTTTCTTATAGAGAGAGGTGGGTATGGAGACCGGGGTGAATTCTTTTTCCATCATTCCTCCTGAGATGATTTTATATAACAGAAAGGCCAATTTTTCAACCATTCCGGCCACCGGTGGTGGCGCTTATGTCTTAGCCCGCCAGCGCCAGCAGCCTGGACCCGCCAGTCCCCCTATTTAGCCTTATCAGTCAGCAGCTCCTTTTCCCCCGGCCAGGTCTGCCTTGACAAAAAAAACCGGACGTGATTTAATTTTGATACCAGAAAAGAAACTATGTGCTCCAGAAAGGACAGAAGTCAAACCATCCCATAAAATGGAAAAAGTCTCCCACCCTTATATCCGTCGCATATCCTTCTTCGGAGTTCTTGATAAAAACCTGAAGAAGCTGGAGAACCGCCTGGGGGTCAGCCTGGCCGTCCGGGGAGATAAACTCATCCTGGACGGCGAGGCGGATAAGGTTCAGTTTGCCAGGAAATATTTTGAAAAAATCCAGGAACTGGAAGATAAAGGATACACTTTGAAAGAAGAAGATTTTCATATCGCCCTGGACCTGCTGGAAGAGAACCCGGGTCAGCTGGAAGAATACGCTCCGGCTGAGCCCATCTACCTGCAGCGCAAATCGGTGGCCCCCAAGAGCCTAAACCAGCAGGCCTATATGAAGGCCATAAAGGACTACGACCTGGTTTTTGGCATCGGCCCGGCCGGGACCGGCAAGACCTACCTGGCTATGGCTATGGCTCTGTCATACCTGCAGAGCAAGCAGGTCAACCGCATCATCCTGACCCGGCCGGCGGTGGAAGCCGGAGAACGCCTGGGTTTTCTGCCGGGCGACATGTTTCAAAAAATCAACCCCTACCTCCGGCCGCTGTATGACGCCCTGTTTGACCTGACTCCATATGAGCAGGCCAACCGGCTGGTAGAGAGGGGCATAATTGAAATCGCGCCCCTGGCCTACATGCGCGGACGCACCCTGAACAGCGCCTTCATCATTCTGGACGAGGCCCAGAATACCACCAGGGAGCAGATGAAGATGATCCTGACCAGGATGGGCTTTGACTCCAAGCTGGTGGTGACCGCCGACATCACCCAGATTGACCTGCCCCAGCCCAGAAAGTCCGGGGTGCTCCAGGCCATAAAAATTCTCTCCTCCATCAAAGAAATCGCCTTCGTTTATTTCAACGAAAAGGACGTGGTGCGCCACCCGCTGGTGGGCAAGATCATCAGAGCTTATGCCCGGGCTGAATCTAAAACGGTATAAACCCCGATGAAAACCATCCAGTTCCGGAAATTTCGCCTTTTTAAGGGCGATGAGATTTTCCCCCTGCGGAAAAAAAAGGAAGGCGGATCACAGGAAAAAATTTCCTGGTTCCGCAAGATCCTGCACAGCCCGTATTTTTACATAATAATTTTTGCAGCCATAATTGCTTTCTTCATTTCCTATTTCCCGGCCAGGCCCCTGCCCTCAATCAAGCTGGGTGAGATTGCGGCCAAAGACCTAATCTCCCCGCTGGAAATAACGGTCGAGGACAGCCAGGCCACTGAGAGACGAAAAGAACAGGCCGAAGCCACCATCTCCCCGGTTTACTTTTACAACCAGAAAATCGTCAGCCTGACCAGGGAAAAAATCAGGCAATTTTTCGAAACCGGGCGCGGCTGGCAGAACGCCCGGCCGCCTTTGAGCCTGAAAGACCTGCAGAGGAATCTATCGGAAAACCTGGGCCTGGACGTGGACGAAACCACCCTCAACAACCTGGCCAGGTTGAAATTCCCTCCGGAAATAGAACAGCTCCTGGCCGAGGTGCTGACACCCATCCTGTCCAGAGAAATCATCCTGTCCCGCAGCCTGCTCAGTCATGGCGAACCGGAAAAGGGCCTGCTGGTGGTCAGGGGCAAGGAAGAAAAATTGCTCCGGGCAGCCGAGGTTCTGGAATTGCGGGAAGCCCGGTCGCTGCTGACCTCGGAAATCGAGGCCCTGGAACTCCCGGCCAGGACCAGGAACATCCTGAAAGCGCTGGCTCCGGTTTTCCTGGTCCCGACTATCAATTATGATGCGCCCGAGACCGAGATCAGGCGCCTGAAAGCCCGCAACCAGGTGGAGCCTGTCTACTACACCATCAAAAAAGGCAAGGTCATAATCAGAAAGGGCGACGAAGCCACCCCCGAAGCCATCAGGCAAATCGCCATCATCAACCAGAAAATAAGCAGCCAGGCCCACTGGCTGATCAACTTCGCCGGCCTGCTGGTCCTGTACTCTATAATTTTCTTTTTTATCTGGAATTTTATAAGTTTGGTCAGCAGCGAGGGAAAACCCATCCGCTTGCTGCAGATGATGGGCCTGACGATTTTCCTGGGCTTTGTGGCCTACAAAGCCAGCCTGTTCATCGCCGATGCCCTGGGCACTTCTATTTCCATCCTCAACGTGGAGAAAGAGGCTTTAACCTTCGGGTTCCCCTTCCAGTTCGGCACTTTTATCTTTGCTCTCCTGACCCGGAGCGAAATCGCCATTGTCTATTGTGTCTTCAACAGCCTGTTGGCCGGCTACCTGCTTAACGGCGATTATTTCCTGGTAATTTTTGTGCTGCTGGGAGGAATTGCCGTGGTTTATGGCCTCCGGTACTACTTAGCTTCCAGCCGGAGCTCATCCCTTAAAACCGGTCTGATGGTTCTGGCTCCATTCCAGGTTATCCTGGTGCTAGTCTTCCACCTGATTAAGCAGAGTTTTGGCGACCTGACCAACCTGGGAACCGAACTTTTCAGCGCCATCTTCGGCGGGTTGCTCAGCGCAGCCATAGCTTACGTCCTGATGCCGGTCTTTGAAACACTGTTCGGTTTCGTCACGGCCACCAAGTTGCACGAACTGACCAACTCTGACCTGCCGATTTTCCGCCAGCTGGCCCTGGAGGCGCCCGGGACCTATCATCATTCCCTGATAGTGGCCACCCTGGCCGAAAAAGCAGCCGAGAAAATCAACGCCAACTCGGCCCTGGTCAAGGCCGGCGGGCTCTATCATGACCTGGGTAAGATCAAGCGGCCTGAATACTTCAGCGAAAACCAGACCTCCATTTTTGATGTCCACCGGGAACTGACTCCCTCCCTGAGCACTCTGGTGATAGTCAACCACGTCAAAGACGGGATTGACCTGGCCCGGAAGCTGAAGCTCCCGCGGCAGATTGTAGACCTGATTGCTCAGCACCACGGCACTTCTATCGTCCGCTATTTTTTCCAGAAGGCCAAAGAAAAATACGACCCCGACCTGCATAAGATAGAGGCCGAGGATTACCGGTACCCGGGCCCAACCCCAAAAAGCAAGGAAGCCGGCCTGTTACTCCTGGCCGACTCGGTGGAAGCCGCCGCCCGCAGCCTGAATTCCCCCACCCGGCAGAATCTCAAGCGGGTGATTACAGAAATTTTTAACACGCACCTTCAGGATGGCCAGCTGGACGACTGCGGTTTTTCTCTGAGGGACTTGCGGGTTATTGCCAATTCTTT
Organism: Acidobacteriota bacterium; assembly: GCA_003476685.1. Classification (GTDB taxonomy): domain Bacteria; phylum Acidobacteriota; class Aminicenantia; order Aminicenantales; family Saccharicenantaceae; genus Saccharicenans. The sequence goes on from DMVN01000078.1 coordinate 4,706, forward strand.
CCTGACCACTCTGGACGCCATCTACCACCCCAGGCCCAAATACCCTGGCTTTGATTTCGAGAAAAAGATAGAAAAGAAAGAGGAAAATAAAAAGAACAATGGTCGTAATAATAAACAAGCTGAAGAAAAACCCGGTTCCCCCAGCCAGGATTAAGAGGCTGCTTACGGCACTCTGCCATCGCTACCGGGTGCCGCAGGCTGAAGTAATCCTGAGTTTCGTCGGTCCCCGGGCCATGCGTTCGCTGAACAGGAGATACCGCCGCCGCAACCGGCCGACTGATGTCCTGAGCTTTTCCCTCGGGGAAAAGGGACCCGACGGCCGGCTCTACCTGGGCGACATCATTATCTGCCCGGAGGTAGCGGCCAGGCAGGCCCGGAAGCAGGGCCATTCTCTGGCCCGGGAAATTGAAATCCTGGCCATCCACGGTTTTCTCCATCTTCTTGGTTTTGAACATTTCCGGGGAATGGAAGAAGAGGAAGGCCGGGTCCGCCCCCGGCTCCTGAAAAATTACGGAGCTAAAAAGACCTGATAACATGAGCCAGATGGATTTCCTGCTTACCGGACTGGTCCTGAGCTTTCTGCTGACCTTCATCCTGTCCTTCCTCCAGGTTGTTTTTTCCTATTACTCCAGGATAGGTTTTTCCCGGATCCTCGAAGGACAGGATAACCTCAAAAATGAAATCCTGGAGCACTACGACGAACTGAAGATTGCCATTGATTATGGCCGGATAATCTTCTACCTGGCTCTGGTAGTTTATACCTGCCTGATTTTCCCGGCCCTGTCTGGCTGGCCCCTGTGGTGTTTTCTGCTGTTCCTGGCTTTGTACCTGGTATGCTTCGACTACCTGCCGCGACTTTTGCTCCTGGCCATCAAAGAAAAGAACCTGAGATTTGTCCTGCCGGTCGTAGTGCCAATAAAATTCATCCTGACCCCCCTGCTTATCCTGCCGAAAATTTTCCTCAAGAGAGAGGAAGAGCGGCAGGCCGCCTGGCGCCAGCATGAAGCCTCAGAGGAAGAAATCGAGACCTTCATTGACGAAGCCACCGAAGAAGGCATCATCGAAAAAGACCAGAATGAGCTTCTCCGGGGGGTGGTAGAATTTGGCGATAAGCAGGTAAGGGAAATCATGACCCCCCGCAGCCGGATGGTGGCGGTGGATATTGAGACCACCGTCGGTCAGCTGAAAGAAGTTTTTATCCGGGAGAAATATTCCCGGATCCCGGTCTATAAAGAACGTCTGGATAACATCGCCGGCATGGTCATGGCCAAGGACCTGCTGGAGTTCAGCGACCAGCCCCAGCTTGGAAGAAAAATTGATTTTCTGTTAAGACCGGTCCTGTTTGTCCCGGAAACCATGCCGGTCAAAGGGCTGCTCAAGGAGTTCAAGAAGGTCAAACAAAAACTGGCCATCGTAGTTGATGAATACGGCGGCATCTCCGGCCTGGTCACCATGGAAGACCTGCTGGAAGAAATAGTAGGTGAAATTCAGGACGAGTACGACACCGAAGAGCCGCAGATCATTGCCGAAAAACCCGATAGCTACCTGGTGCGCGGGGAAACCGAAATCAATGACCTGGAAGAAGTGCTGGGCTGTGAACTTTCGGAAGACAATTTTTTAACGGTCAATGGCTTGCTGCACCAGCACCTGGGTCGGTTGCCCGGGCGGGGAGAAAAACTGGAACTGGCCAACCTCAGTTTCGAGGTGCTGGAAGTGGATGATAAGAGTATTAAGAAAGTCAGGCTGACCCGCCGGCCGACCGAGAACAAAAACGGGGAAGGAAAATAGTCATGGCCGGGAAAAAAACAACCAGGAAAAACAAAAATTTCCGGGCCGGTTACGTGGCCCTGATCGGCCGGCCGAACGTCGGCAAGTCAACTCTGGTCAACAGCCTGATCGGGCAGAAAATCGCCATCGTCTCCGACAAACCTCAGACCACCAGGGTCAGCCTGCTGGGGATTAAGACCACCGACCGCGGCCAGATAGTCTTCGTCGATAATCCCGGAGTGCACAAGCCGCTCCACCTGATGAACCGGCGGATGATGAATTACGTTTATTCCTCGCTGGAAACAGCCGACCTTCTGCTGTTGATGATAGATGCCAGCAAGAAGTTCGGCCACGGCGACCAGTACGTCCTGGACATCCTGAAGAATGTTACCAGGCCAATCTTCCTGCTCATCAACAAGGTGGACCTGGTAAAAAAAGAAAATATCCTGCTCATCATCGACAGCTACAAGGACCGGCTGCCGTTCAAGGAAATTGTGCCCATTTCTGCCCTGAAAGGCGACAACCTGGACCGGCTGGAAAACCTGATTTACCAATATCTGCCGGAAGCAGAAAAGATATACGATGAAGAAGAAGTCACCGACCAGTCGGAAAAATTCCTTCTGTCGGAAATAATCCGGGAAAAATTACTCAACCATGTGGAAGAAGAACTTCCTTATACCACGGCTGTGGTCATCCGCTCGATGGAAAGAACCGAGCTCCCGGAAAAACCGACCAGTGGCCATCGTCCCGGGAAGCCAGCCCGCCCCCTGGTCCGGGTCCAGGCTGAAATCCTGGTAGAAAAAGAAAATCACAAGGGAATGATAATCGGGCGCAAGGGAGCCATGATCAGGGCCATCGGCACAGAAGCCCGGCAAGAAATGGAAGAAATCCTGGAAAGCCAGGTCTTCCTGGAGCTGAGCGTCCGGGTCCGGGAAAAATGGCGGGATTCTGAAGAAATCCTTGATTTAATAGAAGAGCAGAAGGGTTAAGCCCAAAACCGACCTGATCTTTCTCTGAACCAACCGTCTAGGTTGAAACTTGCCGGCCGCAACCGCCGGTCTGGAGCCGTCTCCAGCTCAGGGCCAGCTCCCGGTTAGAGGATAAATCCAGCCACCGCGGCCGTCTCCTGTTATTGACAATTCAGGTGTTTGATGAGAAAATTTTAGTCCTTTCACGGTGAGTGTAGCTCAAGGGTTAGAGCACCGGACTGTGGATCCGGTGGTTGGGGGTTCGAATCCCCTCACTCACCCCATTTCCCCTAAAAAGAAATCCCGGCCAGGACAGAAATACTCTTGTTTTTTATGTAATCCACTTCAAAACCGGTCAGAGCCACGTTGGACAGTCCCAGGTGATACCGTCCTTCCAGACTGAGCTTAATAGCTCGCACTTTGAACTCCAGTCCGCTGCCGAATACAACCGCCAGCTCGCCCTTCCTGAAATAGTCCCTGGAATCAGCCGCACCCACCTCCGAACCTTCGGCATCATAGATGACCGAGGTGGCTTTCATCAGGTAACCGTAAGATGGCCCGGCATAGATAAAGGGTCGGGCCGGGCCGGCCTGGAGCACCGACCATTTCAAAAGAAGAAGGGCTTCCAGGTAATCATGATGCCATTCCACTTTGTAAAACCCGTCATCTATGTAGGCTTCATATTTAGTTCCGCGCCTGGCAAACATGAATTCGGGCTGGATGGCAAGCGGCCCCAGCTTCAGGCTTAAGAATAAGCCCCCGGTCAGACAGTTCAGGTTTCTGAATTCGGCCACATCCATCGGCTGAGGCGAAACGGAAATGCTGGCCAGGTTCAACCCACCCTTGAAGCCAACAGAAATCCTGGCGGCTTCGGCCTGCAGGCCGGTCAGAAACAAGGTGAAAAATAAGGTCAGAACCAGGCTTCTTCTCAAGTACACCCTCCTCTCTATTCTTCTGGCTTTATGATACCCCAAAGGCAGTTTTAATACCACTCTATTGGCGGCCAGAGATAAGGCTCCGGTCCGGAGGCCTCATTTTCATAATAAACTAAAAACTGCCGGCTCCAGCAGCTTTCCCGCTCCCCGCCTCCCACGCGGCCGGCTCCAGAACCCTGATCATTCCTCAATCTTCTTCAGTCTTTTAACTCTTGCCCCGGCCCCAATCTCGACCGGCTTAAGGGCCTGGCTCAGTTCATTTCCACCCAGGAAAATGTCCCCGCTCTTACTTCCTAAAAGTTTCAGGAAAACGCCCGTTCCCGGAGCGGCCTGGCAGTTCCTGATGAGGGCTCTTTCCACCTGGTTCAGGACCAGGGCTGCGCTGTTCAGGTCTCCCTCCCTGGCCTGGCGGGTCTTAAGACCATCAACCTCCAGCTCCTGGACATTTTCGGCATAAACCGCATTCTGCCAGCGTTCATAAACCGGACCCTCCCAGATTACCTCCACCTTTCTCAGGGTGAAATGGCGAGCCAGCTTTATTTCCAGGGCATTAACGGCTTTATCATAAAGTGAATCGGGGTTATGTGATATGGCCAGTCGCAGATTCTCTATGGCCACATCCTCCAGCCAGCTTTCGGGATGACCGGTTATCTGGCTCGAACCCTGACCCCGGGCCATGATATTTTTGATGAGCACCCGACGAATTTTCCCCGCCGGCCGGTCATCTTCCTTTTTCCAGTTGCGGTGGACTTCGCTCCGCTTCTTGATATTAAAATGAATCGGCTCGCCATCACCCCACCAGAACCAGTCGTGCCGCCGGGTTTCGATCACCAGGTTGGAAATGACCACATCCTCCACCACCCCGCCGTCAAAGACCATGAAGGACAGCCCGCGGTTGGAATCGGTGATGACGCAGTTTTCTATGGTCACTTTCCTGATAGCATTCATATTCCCGTCACAGAACTTAATAGCGCTGGAAGCCGAAGATAACCGGCAGTTGGTTACAGTGATGTTCTCGCAGGGCAGGGCTGGCCCGAACCAGTTCATGGAATAAAAGACGATGGCATCATCGCCGGTCTCAATGGTCGAATTGGCAATCCTGACATCCCGGCAACCGTCAGGGTCAATGCCGTCAGCCCAGACCCCGTCCTTTAGGCTGGAGCGAATATAAACGCCGTCTATGGTCAGCCGCTCGCAGCCATAGGGATGGATGGTCCAGCTGGGCGAGTCTACAAAAGATAATCCCCTGATCAGCACATCCCGGCACCGGAGCAATAGCACCAGCTTGCCATACTGGTTGGCCCGCGGGAAGGAGCGGATAAGGGGCCGGCCAATTTTCTCCATCTCCAGCTGGTTGGGGTAGATAAAGTCGTCGTGGAAATCACCCTTTTCCCTCCAGTCGTATTCAGCCTGGCCGTTGATGACCCCTCGCCCTTCAAGGGTAATGTTGACCAGGTCTTCCCCATAAAACAGTGCGTCCTTATCAAAGGCTGCCTTTTCTTTAATGGAGTAAACGGTAGCCCCGGCTTCAAGGTAAACCCGGACCTGGCTCCGCAGGTGAATGGTGCCGCTGCTGTAATCACCGGGCGGGAAATATACCTGTCCACCACCGGCCGCGGCACAGGCCTCTATGGCTGCCTGAATGGCCTTCTGACAATTCTCTGTTTTTTTCCCGCTGGCCCCGAAATCCCTGACATTAAATACTGTCTGGCCTCCGGCCGTAAGGACGGGCGCGGCCCCGACGGATGAAAGACTTATCAAAATGAACACCCCGAGCCCAATTAAAATCCGAATTGTTTTCAGCCGCGATTTGAAAGGCATGTTTGTCTCCTCAACCTCTGAGGTTATTTTATTTATTTCCCACGGCTGGCAACAGCAGATTCTGATTTGGCCCGGCCCAGGGCCGCGGCCGACACTTCTATCTCCAGGATTCCAACCCGTAACCCACCCGGCCCGGAAAGAAGACGGGCTCTAATAATCCATCCTTAAAAAATTCCCAAGCCCCAAGGCGGTCGTGCCGGTTAAAATTCTGGCTTGACCGTGGCTCAGTAGCGGTGGTATGAAAAGGACAAAGGAGAAAGGAGCGTGCCATGAATCATTCAGGAAATTCAGGTCCAGGGAAAGCCACTTTTTTTAGCCGGCGCCAGTTCCTGGGAAGCTGCCTGGCCGGTTCGGCTTCACTGCTTCTTTTCAAGCAAAACCTGAGGTCGGCTTCCAGCCAGACTTCCTTGGCCGCAACTGAACCGGGTGACCGGCCCAGAATCCGCCTCGTTTTCTCGCATATACCACCGGACAGACCGACCTGGCCCAACATCGGCTACGATTATGAAAGCCGCAAGAAAGAACTCTTCGGCCGGCTGAGGTCGGCTCTGCCGGAAATAGATTTTCTCCCGGTCACCGTTCAATCGCAAAAAGAAGCCGAGGCCCTGCTCCAGCAGGACCAGGACATAGACGGTTACGTGATTTTCCTCCTGGGCATCTGGACTGGAGCGGCCAGGGCCATCATCTCTTCGGGCCGGCCGGTAATCCTGGTTGATGACCTTTTTGCTGGCTCGGGCGAGTTCCTGATTGAACATGCCGCCGCCAGAAGAGCCGGGCAGAAGGTGGCCGGCGTCAGCTCTTCCCGGTTTGAAGACGCGGTCGAAGCCATCGGCTGCTTCCCGGCCATCAAGAAGATGAAGCAGAGCCGGATACTGGATGTTACCGACAGCCCGGGCTTCTGGGGAAACCCGCAGAAAATCAAACAATATTTCGGAACGGAAGTGGTCAAAATCGGCTCGGCCGAAATCAACCAGGCCTACCGGAACGCCAAC